>JBJECS010000200.1:0-10447 GCA_051871335.1 Muribaculaceae bacterium
AAACATACCGCAAAGTATACAATAAGCTAACAAAGCGCGAAGAACGACCCCAGCGCGGCGAAGTTGCCTATAAAATGGGACTCTGCCACGACAAACTTAGTCAGAGCGCACGAGCATCCGCGGCTTTTCAAAATGCTATAAGGTATGAATATGCCGACAGTACGGCATACCTTCTTTTGGGCAAAAATCTTCAGGCAGAGGCTAAATACGCACAGGCAATAGAGGCTTATTCCCGCTATCTGGAATTTAAAGAAACAAATGCAAATAAGCAGTCTCGTCGCTTTGCAGAAAATGGTATTGCAGGCTGCCGCCAGGCAATAGCAAGTAAGGGCGAAAAGACTCGATATGTTGTGAAAAACGCAAAGCTATTCAACTCTCGTCGTTCAGATTTTGCTCCAATGTATTTCGACAAGAGCTATGATAAACTATATTTCACAACGACTACCGAAAAAGTTCTTGGTGACAAGCGCAGCGAAATCACCGGCATGAAGAAGAGTGATATATGGGTAGCGACCAAGAACGAAAACGGAGAATGGCAGCGTCCTGAAGCGGTAGAAGGTGAATTGAATACGGAACTTGACGAGGGAATAGTATCGTTCTCGCCAGATGGTTCTACCATGTATCTCACAAAGGCTCGTCGTGAACCAAATGCGTCAACTGCAGTTGAAATATACACGTCCACACGCAGCGACGCACAGTGGGGTGCAGCACAAAAATATGAAATTACGGCTGATACACTCTCGTCTTACGGACACCCGGCAGTGTCGCCGGATGGTGCACGGCTATATTTTTCATCAGATATGCCCGGAGGCAGTGGTGGAAAGGATATATGGCGAGTAAATCTAAAAGAGCGTGTAGGCTCACTTGAAAACCTTGGAGAATTTATCAATACACCCGGTGATGAGATGTTTCCATATGTACGTCAGGATAGCCTTCTATACTTTGCCTCAGATGGACACCCCGGATATGGTGGGCTTGATATATTCCGAGCACGCAAGACAGAATCCGGAGGCTGGCTGGTGGAGAATATGGGACAACCTGTAAATTCCTCTGCTGATGATTTCGGAATAACTTTTGGAGCCGGTGAGTCAGGCTTTTTCAGCAGTAACCGTGGCGATGGCCGAGGATATGACCATATTTACTCATTTGAGTTGCCAGACCTGAAGATAATGATTTCAGGCTGGGTTTTGGATAAAGATGAGGAACCCGTGCCTAATGCGGTGATACGCATTGTAGGAAACGATGGCTCAAATCAGAAGCAAGTGGCACGAAACGATGGTAGTTTTAGTTTTCCGCTTCAACGAGGAGTATCGTATGTAATGCTGGCAGGTGCAAAAGGCTATCTAAATGGGAAGCAGGAATTTACTGCAGACAATGCAGAAGAAGATGCGGAATACTACATAGATTTCATTCTGGCGTCTATAAACAAGCCTGTGGTAATAGAGAATATTTTCTATGACTATGACAAGGCAACGCTACGACCAGAAAGCAAGACCGCACTTGACGAAATGGCACAAATCATGCGTGATAACCCAAATATCACAATCGAAATGGCTTCACACACAGACCGTCATGGTGGTGAGGCTTATAATATGGACCTTTCTCAGAGACGTGCACAGTCGGTAATAGATTACCTAATCTCAGTGGGTATAGCAGAAGACAGACTGCAGGCTCAGGGCTATGGAAAGTCACGCCCGAAAGTAATCACAAAGAAGCTTGCAAGAGAATATCCGCAGTTTACGGAGGGCACTGAGCTAACACCTGAATTTATCTCTACGTTATCTGATGAAGACCAAGATGCGGCTGACCAAATAAACCGACGCACAGAATTTCAAGTGTTAAGCATAGACTATATTTATTAACAGCCATGGACTTTCGCACCACTATATCACCCGGCAAACCGATGCCAATTATCCGCCACAGTCGTCCTGTGGTGATGATGGGCTCGTGCTTTACGGATAACATAGGGCAGCGACTTGCAGACGCAATGTTTGACGTCACCATTAACCCGTGGGGAGTGATGTATAATCCTGTCAGCATAGCACGAGAAATATCATATATTCTAAGAAAAGAGACTATACCATCTTTCAGCATTGTAAACCGTGAAGAGCGATATTATTCACTATACCTTCACTCCAGGCTTTCAGGTTCAACGATAGAAGAACTCACAAGCAACGTATTAGACATGGAAAATGAGGTGTATGGCAAAATTAGCACTGCTTCAGCAATGGTCATCACCTTTGGCAGTGCAACTCTGTATCGACATATCACTACGGGCACGATAGCGGGAAATTGCCACAAAATTCCGGCTAAGGAGTTTGAAATAGAGCGGTTAGACACGGAAAAAGCATTAGCTCTATGGATAAACACTATTGACAGCCTACTTGAAATAAATCCGGATATATGTATAATCTTCACTGTAAGCCCAATACGATACAAGGCTTACGGCTTACATAGCAGCACGCTTGACAAAGCTCGACTGCTTATACTAATAGACCAAATTCAACAGCATTATGCTCATTTAGGAAATAAAATCACTTACTTCCCGGCATACGAAATAATGATGGATGACCTGCGCGATTATCGCTTTTATGCAGCAGATATGATTCATCCGTCTGATGTGGCTGTAGACTATATTTTCGATATTTTTTCACACCAATACTGTAGCGAGAAAACCCTTTCTTTTGCGCGAGAATGCATTTCTCTGACAAAGCGACAAAAGCATATAAACATTACAGGCTCAGAGAAATCAAAACAGCAGTTTGATGCACAGACCGAGCAAATAAGAGAGTTATTACTCGCTGAAATACAAAAGCAAAAAGATAATGAGGTATAATGTAATTGACAGCAGGAGCGTTTTTGTCCCCAAGGAAACAACTTTCTATGCTATCCGTACCGCAACCGGTGACGGACATGATTTCATTAGCCACCTTTGTGATAAAGGCGTAAGGGATTTCGTCATAGACCGCGATGTGCCTTTCTTGGATGACAAAAGTGATGCTACTGTGACAAAGGTGAAATCAGTAACGCAGGAACTTCAGCATCGTGCCGCAGAATACCGTAATTCTCTAAAAAACACTACATTCATAGCAGTCACAGGCAGTAGAGGCAAGACAATAGTAAAGGAATGGCTTTACACACTTCTTTCTCCTTATGCCGACCGTAGTCCTCGCAGCTATAATTCACAGTTAGGAGTCCCTCTCTCAATCCTATCAATAGACCCTGACGCTAAATATGCAATTATTGAAGCGGGTATCTCGCAGCCCGGCGAAATGGATGTACTGCGGAAAATAATACGCCCGGACATCGTGATTTTAACAAACGTGACGGGCGAACATTCAGATGCTTTCACGTCGCACAAAGAACAGGTAAAAGAAAAACTCAGACTTGCCCTTGATGCAAAGACTCTCATTTACACTCCAGGTGATGCGGATGTAGACGGATTAGTTGATGAACTTACCAATACCGAATGTGTAAAAGCAAATACGGGAGCTTTGCAGCAGAGAAATGGTGTATATGAACATTTCCTTAATGGTAATTCATACGAAATAGACCGAAAAAACCTCGACTCAGCCTTAATGGCTACGCAAATACTTGGCGTAAAAGTCACTGAAAGCCAAATAGCAAGTTTAAAGCCAATAAGGACTCGTATAGACGTGATAGAAGGTGTGGATGGTTGCACTATACTTTATGATACTTTCACCAACGACATCAAGTCATTAATTCCTGCGCTTGATTTCGCATCAAGAAGACTTAAAGAAGAACAAAAACTTTTACTCATAATACACTGTAAAGATGACAAATATAAAGATGAAATATTTGCCAATGAAATAGTAAAAGCCGGATTTGAGAATATCGGACTTTCTATTGATTTAGTTCATGATGGTGATGACTCAATGAAAGATATAAGCAGC
Organism: Muribaculaceae bacterium; assembly: GCA_051871335.1. Lineage (GTDB taxonomy): Bacteria > Bacteroidota > Bacteroidia > Bacteroidales > Muribaculaceae > CAJUPY01. Next base: position 3,915 of record JBJECS010000200.1, read on the forward strand.
ATCCAATATAAAGATGCTGTGATACTCGTAAAAGGAGTTCCCGGCAGCGGTATGGAGCGAATAGTGTCGCTTTTGGAGAAGAAGCAGCATGAGACAGTGATGGAAGTGAATTTGGACAACGTGGTGCATAACTATAACTTCTTCCGCAGCAAACTTAGTCGTGATACAGGCTTAATCTGTATGCTCAAGGCAGCAGGATATGGCACAGGGTCACTTGCGCTTGCCCGTACTCTACAGTCGCAGGGAGCTGCAGCTATTGCTGTAGCAGTAATTGACGAGGGTGTTGAGCTCCGCAAAGCAGGCATCACAATGCCAATCATCGTGCTAAATCCCCGTGCCGATAACCTCCGTATTATGTTTGAATACCAGCTTGAGCCGGAAGTGTACAATATAGAGATATTAAGAGAAATACTTAAAGCTGGTCAAGAATGTAATCTGTCTAACTATCCAATTCACATAAAGTTAGATACAGGTATGCATCGACTTGGATTTAATGAGAGTACTCTCCATAAAGCGGTTGAAATACTTACGTCTCAGACAGTTCTCAAGGTTTTGTCAACATTTTCTCACCTTGCGACAGCAGACTGCCCGGACATGAACGAATACACAGAAAGTCAGCTCAAGACATTTGAGACGATGGTGGCAGGTTTACGCAATAGCCTCCCATATAGCATAAAGTGCCATATACTTAACACAGCCGGCATACTCCGTTATCCTAAGTATCAGCATGAACTTGTGCGCCTTGGCATAGGTCTTTATGGCATACCTGTATTAAATGACGGAAGCGAGACAGAACTACGCCCCGTTGCGGCATTATATTCTACTATCATTGAAATCAGTGACCGTATGCCAGGAGATACAATTGGGTATTCAAGGCGAGGGAAAATAACTCGTCAGTCTCGTATAGCAACAATTCCTATTGGCTATGCAGATGGACTTGACAGGCATCTTGGCTGCGGAAACGCAAAATTCTATATCAATGGCGTACTATGCCCAACAATTGGAAACATCTGCATGGATATCTGCATGGTAGATGTGACAGACTGCAACTGTAAAATTGGCGACCGTGTAGAAATATTCGGCGAGCATATACCAATCACTATGCTCTCCGATACACTTGGCACGATACCATACGAAATACTAACTTCAATTTCAGAGCGTGTTAAACGAATTTATTATCGTGAATAAGGCAATTCAAGTTATATAAATTTATATTCGACATCGATATGGAAAAATTAAAGCAACGTATCTTACAGGCAGGTAAATCACAGCCGGGTGGCATCCTAAAAGTGGACTCATTCCTGAATCATCAGCTTGACCCAAACCTCATGATGGATATTGCAAGGGCATTTGCAACCAAACTCGACGGCAAACCTATCAACAAAATTGTGACCATTGAGGCATCCGGAATTGCGCCGGCGGTTATGCTGGGCTACGTAATGCAGCTTCCGGTGGTATTCGTGAAGAAAAAAGTGCCAAAGACGCTTGATAATTTCTATATCAGAGACGTTCATTCATTTACTAAAGACAGAACATACACTGTTAGCATTTCTGCAGACTATCTCACTCCGGAAGACCATATAGTGTTTATTGACGATTTCCTTGCATACGGCAATGCGGCGAGAGGTATCATAGACCTGTGTGCACAGTCAGGCTCAACTATCGAGGCAATGGGCTTCGTAATAGAGAAAGCATTTCAGGGAGGGGGAGATGAACTGCGTAAAGAAGGCTATGACGTGATTGCCCTTGCAACAGTTGAAAGACTTGAAGAAGGCAGAATTTACCTAAAATAATAGTTACAACTCACTACTGATTATTTCGTAATGATTCCACAACAACTGAATATCCAAGACTTTGACTACAATCTGCCTGATGAGCGAATCGCCAAGCACCCACTTGCGCAGCGCGACCAGTGCAAACTACTCGTGCGGTCATCTGATGGCATAATATCCCAGCATATCTTTTCTGAACTGCCTGAATTACTCCCGGCAGATTCAATGCTAATCTACAATAATACAAGAGTGATAAATGCGCGCCTTAGATTTCATAAACAATCAACAGCCCAAGGTGCGGGAGCTCTTATAGAAATATTTTGTCTTGAGCCTGCATTTCCAAGAGATTATGCGCAAAATTTTGCGGTGACAGACACGTGTTCTTGGTTGTGCTTTGTAGGAAACTCAAAGAAGTGGAAAGACGGAAATCTTTCACTACCTCTATCTGTAGAAGGTCATGACATAATTATCAAGGCAACGCGAGAGGAAAAACTTGGAAATGCCTCCCAGGTAAAGTTTACGTGGACAACATCAGAAGGGAACCAGTGTGACGTTACATTTGCCAAAATAATAGAGGCTGCGGGAGAAATCCCTATTCCTCCATATCTAAACCGCAATACAGAAGAAACAGATGCAACAGATTATCAAACAGTGTATTCCCATATCGATGGCTCTGTAGCAGCTCCTACAGCGGGTCTTCATTTCACTGATTCTCTGCTTGAAAAGATTTCTATACTTGGTATCCCACGACGTGAGCTTACACTGCATGTAGGAGCAGGTACATTTCAGCCTGTAAAAAGTGATAGCATAGGAGAGCATCAAATGCACTCAGAGTTTATTGCTGTGGAGCGTAGCCTAATTGAGGAACTTGCTTCGACAAAACGTAGGGTAATAGCGGTAGGCACAACTTCTGTACGCACACTTGAGTCGCTATATCATATTGGATGCCTAATAAGTAAGGGGCTTTTTAGCGGGGAAGTGCCGCAATGGTATCCTTATGAGACATCGCACCCGAATCTATCCACAGAAGATGCAATGAGAAATATTCTTAATTATCTTGACGAGAAAGGAATAGCTACATTAATAGCCTCAACGCGCATCATTATTGCGCCGGGATATAACTATCGAGTAGTGAAGGGTATGGTGACAAACTTTCACCAGCCACGCTCCACACTTTTGTTGCTTGTATCAGCTTTTGTACAAGGAGATTGGCGAAAAATATATGACTATGCGTTGAACAATGATTTCCGTTTCTTGTCGTATGGCGATGCTTGCCTATTTTTGTAGAAATTATTGTTTAAGGATTTCATAGAACAAAATTACAAAATTTCTTATTATCTATGTAGCCACAAAAAACCATAATAACAATGGCAGAAGAAAACACAGAAGAAAAAAAAGAACAGAAAAAATCATCCACACTCACGTGGAAAATTATAAAATGGCTATGGGTATTTTTTGCCTGTGGCTTTGTACTTATATTCCTAATTTTCATTCTGATATACAACGGTTGGATAGGCTATATGCCTCCGGTAGAGGAGCTTAAAAATCCGCAAGACAAATTTGCTACAGTTGTATATTCTGCAGATGGAGAAGAACTTGGAAGATATTTTCGAAATACCGGAAACCGAGTATATGCAGACTATGAAGATATTTCGCCTTATGTAATTCAGGCTCTGGTGGCTACTGAAGATGCGAGGTTTGAAGACCATTCCGGAATAGACCTGCGTGCTGTAGGGCGAGTGATAATAAAGACTCTCATCATGCAAAACAAAAATGCGGGGGGCGGTTCTACAATTACTCAGCAGCTTGCAAAGCAGCTATTTTCGCCATCATCTGAGAGTGTTTTAGAGCGAGCTTTCCAGAAGCCTATAGAGTGGATGATAGCAGTAAAACTTGAGCGTTACTATTCCAAAGATGAGATTATAAAGATGTATCTTAACCAGTTTGACTTCCTGTATAACGCTGTTGGTATTAAATCCGCTGCTTATGTATATTTCGGGAAGGATGCTAAAGATTTGAATATCGAGGAGGCTGCTATGCTCATAGGTATGGTGAAGAATCCGGCATATTATAATCCAGTGCGTCGTGAAGAACGTACCCGTAATAGGCGTAATACAGTCCTTCAGCAAATGTATAAGGAGGACATGATAACTCAGGCTCAATTAGATTCGCTGAGCGCATTACCAATCAAACTGGACTTTCATAAGGTAGACCATAAAGAAGGACTTGCTCCATATTTCCGCGAGGAATTACGCAGGTATCTCACTGCAAAGAAACCAAAACTCGGTGATTATTTCGAGTGGGAGAAGCAAAAATATGTAGATGACTCAATCGCATGGGAAAATAATCCACTCTATGGATGGATAGAAAAGAATCCGAAGCCAGATGGCTCTAAATATGATATATATACAGACGGACTGAAGATATATACAACAATAGACTCCCGTATGCAAAGGTATGCAGAGGAGGCAGTGGTAGAGCATATGAAATCTCTTCAAGCTCAATTTTTCCGCGAAAAGAAAGGCGTTTCCTGTGCTCCCTATACAACAAACCGTGAAGAGATATCTCAGGCTCAGATAAACAGTATTATCAATCGCTCGTTAAAGCAGACAGACCGTTACCGTATAATGAAGAAAAACGGTGCTTCTGAGGAAGAAATCACCAAAGCATTCAATACGCCTGTAGATATGCGAGTGTTCACATATGATGGTGCTGTAGATACAGTGATGACACCCCGAGACTCGGTGCTTTATAATAAGCATTTTCTACGTACAGGATTTATGTCAATGGACCCTGTTTCGGGTTATGTCAAGGCGTATGTTGGTGGTCCTAACTTTACATATTTTCAGTATGACATGGTATCGACAGGTCGCAGGCAGATTGGTTCAACCATTAAGCCATTCCTTTATACGTATGCTATGGAGGAGGGTTATACACCATGTGATGAATTTTTAAACGAGCAGCCAACACTAACCGATGAGAACGGTCGTCCTTGGTCGCCGCGTAATGCAGGCAAGGCGAGAATAGGGGAGATGGTTGATTTGCGATGGGCACTTACTAACTCTAATAACTGGATTTCCGCTAGACTTATGGCTCAGCTCTCTCCGGCTCAGCTTGTGAGAAATATGCACAATTTCGGCATTACTAACTATATAGACCCAGTAATTTCTCTATGCCTTGGTTCATGTGAAGTTTCGGTAAAAGAAATGGTGGGAGCTTATTCAGCATTTGCCAATCGAGGTATGCGAGCCGAGCCGGTATTTGTCACAGCTATTGCTGATTCGAATGGCAATAATCTTGCTGAGTTTACCACAAAGCATACAGAGGTAATCAGCGAGAAGGCATATTTCAAAATAGTATCAATATTGCTAAATGTGGTAGATGGCGGTACGGGTAATCGTCTACGTCGCCCACCGTATAATATTACAGCTCAAATGGGTGGAAAGACCGGAACTACAAACTCAAACTCAGACGGATGGTTTATGGGTTTCACTCCGGAACTTGTCTCAGGAGTATGGGTTGGCGGGGAAGAGCGTTATATACACTTCAACACAATGGCATTCGGACAAGGAGCTTCAATGGCACTTCCAATTTATGGATTGTACATAAATAAGGTCTATGCTGATAAGACTCTGCCTTATTCACAGTCGTCAGTTTTCCCATCGCCAGATTTTGATATCTGTGAAAAAGAAGATTTTGGACAGTATGAGCAGCAGGATGATGTACAGGAAGCTTTCCCTAATGTATTTGACTAAAAAGATTTTTAATGGTTATCTAAAGATTTGCCGCGTTTAAATAAAAGTTAAATTCCGCGTTGTGTTTGTTAAATAAAGTTATAATTATTATAGTAACTAAGATGCAAAGGCTAAATAATTGCGTATTAGCGAGAAAATTAGTAACTTTGTAGCAAAGAATCAGAGGAGGCTCATGGCTTCCTCTTTTTATTGTGTAATTTATGATAGATAAGCAATTACTTACAGAAACAGTAGAAAGCGCGATAGGTGGTACATCTATGTTTATCGTAGACATTAAGGTTTCCGCTGACAACAACATAGTAGTGGAGCTTGATAGCGATGAAAGCATGGACGTGGATACTTGCGCAGAAATTACTCGCAAAATTGAAGAGAAATTTGACCGTGATGTAGAAGACTACGAACTTGAAGTAGGAAGCGCAGGTCTAACCTCTCCATTTAAGGTTAAACGCCAGTGGGAGAAAAACATTGGCAATGAGATAGAGGTATTTACTCGCGATGGCAAAAAACTCACGGGAATACTTGTAGAGGTCTCAGAAGATACTTTTACAATCGAATATCCTATAAAGGTGAAAGAAGAAGGCAAGAAAAAGCCAGTCATGAAGGCTGAGCGCACAACGATAAGCTACGAAAACTGCAAGCGAGCTTGCTATATGATTAAATTCTGAAATAAATAATTAAAAACTCACAATACTACTTTATAACGACTATGGCAAAAAAAGAGCAAGCCCCGGACATGGTGGCGCTTTTCCAGGAACTACAGGAACTAAAAAAGATAGACAAAACAACGATGATAAGCGTCCTTGAGGAGTCATTCCGAAACGTTCTTTCAAAAATGTTTGGAACTGACGAAAACCTTGACGTAATCATGAACCCTGATAACGGTGATGTGCAGATTTTCCAGAACCTTGTTGTAGTGCCAGATGGTGAGGTTGAAGACCCAAATCTACAGATTTCACTTTCTGATGCGCAGGCAGACAATGACCCGGAAGTAGAAATAGGCGAGGAG
>JBJECS010000201.1:0-1986 GCA_051871335.1 Muribaculaceae bacterium
TCTCCAAAGTTGAAAACAGATTTAGTGAGAGTCTCAATTACTTTCACTTCACCATTGATAAGCTGAACAGCGAGCTTGCTGCCATCTGGCGACCAAATAGGGTTATAACCATTATCGACGGATGCAAACACTTCTTTGTAGCCGTTGAGGAGATTGAGGACATACATTTCGCCGTAGATGGTAGAATAAGCAGCTTTAGTGCCGTCGGGAGAAATGTTTACGATGTTAACATATTCTCCAAGGTCAAACTCGCGTCGGCTGTCGCCATTTCGCACGATGAGTTTGTCGCCCAAAGTGTATGCTATGTCGCCATTATCAGAGAAAGATACTTGTCCGCACTGGAAAGAGTAATCTTCGAGGAGAGTGACTTTCCCGGTAGCCACATCGAGGAGAGCCGGTGCCTGAAGATAGTCGTCGGTGATACTCTTAAAGCCGATGATGGTCTTTTCAGCATTGATGTGGGTGTACATACCGGCACCGCGAGAAATAACGAGAGGCTTAAGCTCACCGTCTTTCACGAGGTAAAGTTCATTGCTACGGTCTGTGGTAACAACCACGCCCGCTTTAGTCTGGATTGGGTCTGTGAGGAATCCCAAAGCAGCAGTCTCATGGTAACTCACTTGAGCGTGAGCCGCTGTGGCAAACATAGCTGCGCACAGCATCGTCATTATTGACTTTCTTTTTAGCATTTTGTTAGGTTTTTATGTTAGAATTATTATTATTTCTCTGCGAAAAGAATAAACGTTTGGAAAATTGTGTAAAATTATACAATATTTTTTAGATATTCGCTAAATTTGTATTTAAAATTGTTAATGTTTGTGAAATTTGGAAATTTTGAGCTCAAAAATGGCAGATTGGCGAGAAAATTAGTGATATTCCCTTCTTCCTGCATCTATGCGGAGAAGGATGAAAAGGAGGATTGTAAAACCCCAGAGAGAAGAGCCACCATAGCTGAAGAAAGGGAGAGGGATGCCAATAACAGGGCAAAGTCCGATAACCATGCCGATATTGATGCAGAAGTGAAAAATGAGATAAGAGGCAACACAATAGGCGTATACACGTCCGAAAGTAGAAGGTTGCCGCTCGGCAATGCTGATGATGCGAAGAATTAAAATCAGGAAAAGAAGAGTGACGGTAACAGTACCTACAAAACCCTGTTCCTCGCCGATAGTGCAGAAAATAAAGTCTGTATGCTGCTCCGGGACATATTTAAGCTTAGTTTGCGTACCTTGTAGAAATCCCTTTCCAAAAAAGCCGCCGGAGCCGATAGCAATTTTAGACTGGTTTACGTTGTAACCTGCATTTCTGAGGTCTTCCTCAATACCGAGAGCGACCTTAACGCGGAGCTGCTGGTGAGGCTGGAGGACAGCGGTAAAGACGTAGTTAACGGAAAAGAGAAAAGATACAGAAGCGATGACGGTGATAATGGTGATGAAAAGTCCTCTGATGCGAGACTTGAGGAGTTCAAAGATGATATAAATAATTGATATAGCGATAGTTGAGAGGAAATAAATCAATCCGGGAATATTTATGTCGAAAGCGGAAAGAATGGCTGCAATAATGCCGCAAGCGATAAATCCGATGGCGATGTTACGGGCAACAAATCCCATTTTAGCATAGCTGCCGACCAATATGACAGTAAGAGCCTGTATAAGAACGAAGATTGTAAATTCTCCGGATGGGATTCCCATAATCAAGGTTTCCGTATATTTTACCGTGACAACGAAAATGACTACTGCAAAAATTGCGGCGAACAATACAAGTCCGCTCATGCCTTCGCGGTAAAGGACGAGGAAAAGTGACATGTATACGAGCGCGGAGCCGGTCTCTTGCTGTGCGAGAATCAGCACGACGGGGATGAAAAAAATGAGGAGAGCCCGGACATAGTTTGAGGCGCGTGCGTTAAGAGTGAAATTATATTCAGAAAAAAGTTTTGCAAGGGCGAGAGCGGTTGCAAACTTGGCAAACTCAGCGGGCTGTACGCTG
>JBJECS010000202.1:0-10144 GCA_051871335.1 Muribaculaceae bacterium
TTACAAAATCCGAAATATCCGGTTCAGGCGGCGGATTGAAAAGATGATAGAACGTTCCTGTTTGACGAGCAATGAACTCGCGAGCCCGCTCAACCATGCGATCTATCTCCGCCTCGTCTGACGAGCTGCCAAAACTCTTAACCATAACGTTGTTCCGTCCCCGCTTTTGGAGGACGCGAACACTGGTAGTGCCGGATTTATTCTTAGATTTGTTGATAAACATGGCACAAAGATACGCCGCGTTACCCAAATTACCAAACCTTTAAGCGCTTAAGCGCTGATTTTCAGCGTATAAAAAATTTCACGCAAAAAAAGTGACGAAAACAGGAATATACGCAAAAAAATGTAAATTTCGCAATTTTCGCCATTAAATTCTCATTAACAACTCTATTCTCTATTCACTATTATCTATCCCACTGACGTCCACCCTGCTACCGTAGGGACGTGATGCTTCACGTCCGCCACCATATTCCACTGACGTCCACCCTGCTATCGTAGGGACGTGATGCTTCACGTCCGCCACCATATTCCACTGACGTCCACCCTGCTATCGTAGGGACGTGACGTGTCACGTCCGCCTCTATTCCCCTGATTTCCACCACCTTATCGTAGGGACGTGACGTGTCACGTCCGCCTCTATTCTCTATTCTCTATTATCTGCCACCTTCCGGCAGGCTCGGAGAGCTTGCTGTCATGCGTAAAGACCAGGCAAGGAGCGCAGCGACGACGCCTGGTCCAAACTAACACTGAACTTCGTGGCTCGGAGAGTCACGCCTTGTGGTATCTATTCGTCGATAAACACGATAAACCTTAAACGATACACGCTCAACGCCCTCTCAATATTATAAAAAAAAGCTGCACTATATTCACATACCATGCAGCCCGTATTCTAACACAATTACAGTTTGTTTTTTACTTTATTTCATTTTGCCTAATGTATATATATTGAAATGTTTGTATTCTCATTATTCCGTCGTTTCCTTAAACTCATTCTCCTTCACACCCTCCGCATGCGGTGCCGTAGTCTGAGGTGTATTTGTAAACGAGAATGTACGGTCTGAACTATCATCTACAAGAGTTCTTACTATAGCAGGGCGATTGAGCACGGTTGTCGCATCTGTTGTGCCCTCCTTCACTGCCGCTGTATATGCCCAGCTCCAGTCTGTTTCAAGAACTGTCCATGTGCCTGGCTCCAGATATAGTTTTCGTGATACCGCAGTGCCCTCTCCATTACCTGTCAATACCACATGAAAATAAGGCTTATCTGACTGCTGTACATTATCCTTGCGGTAAAGACTTATTATTGCGCTGTCTCCTGGTTTAAGACCGCTTTTCTCTACTGTCACTTCCACAAGTTTATAGCCCAATGCTACGCAGACGTATTCGCTGTATGAAGGTTTATCGGTACTACTTGCCTTTATATATCCTATTTCAGTCTTATTATATAACTTTGTTCTATATCTGTCTGCAGGTGAAACCCAGTTTGAATAATCCGGTGTCGCTGGACGTCTCCAGTATCCTTCGTCGCTTGTTATATAGTCTTGAGCCCAAAACAACGACTCTTTTGGCACATCAAATCCTGTGATTGACATTGAACTTACATCCGGCAGGTTTACAGAAGTATTATTTCCATTAGATAATATATCATCAGCGCATATATCTGCAATGTTCTTGTATATGCCGAACACACTGCCACTATTCAGATTGATTGTTGCGTTATTGGCAAAAATACCACCGCCTATGCCACCTACATCCTCATTTATTTCGTCTTGTTTTGTTGTGGAATTGTAAGTACAATGGCTGGTGTTATACATCGTTAGTAATTCTGCTTGTTCGTCACGTCTCTTTGCTTTATTATACCTTATAAGTCCATTGGTATAATTTACAGTCCCGCAATACGCAAGCAAGCCTCCGCCTACTTTTGCTATATTGTTCGTAATGTCTGTATTCTGCAACTCAAGTGTCGTTATATCCCAACCATTGTAATATACTCCACCTCCATTATCTGCCGTGTTATACTCTATCTTCCCACCGGACAGTTTATACAATGAGCCATTAGTTCCTGTAGATTCATTAACACCTGTATAGATACATACTCCGCCGCCATACTCCCCGGCTGTGTTATACGAAATCTCACCACCCTCAAATATGAAATCGCGGTCTTTCCAGTCATCTCCAAGACCGGTATCTGCTACATTGTTATAGTATATGCCTCCTCCGCGCTCGCCGGCTGTATTTCTGCTCACCTTTCCACCCGTCATCTTGAATACAGTGTTATTGATATCAAGACCTCCCGCATGTTGAGATGTCGCAGTATTATCAGTCACTTCTCCGCCACTCATCGTTAGCTCTGACTGCTTCATATATATGCCGCCACCGCGTTTTCCTGCAGTGTTTCCTTTTACTACTCCGTTATTCATCGTCAGAGTAGATGCAAAATCATAGCTTGTGCCATGAGAACTCGTCACATAGATGCCGCCACCATACTGTCCGCACTCATTGCCACTGATTTCGCACGTCTCGCTGCTGCCATCCTTCCCAAGTGTCGCATATCCCTCCTGGATATAGATGCCGCCACCGGCCCCAAGTTTCACAGCCGCATTATAGTCAGCATTCAATTCCTCGTCTGTAGCAACTCTCAGAGCCTTATTCCCTGATACTGTTCCGGCTTCCATATTAAACACCGCAGCATTCTCAACGCCACCACTATAGAAACCGCTGATATACACACCGCCGCCTGACCCGGTTGATGCTTTATTATCATATATTTTACCACCGCCAAACGTCAGATTCTTCTTTGTCGTCGCTTCTGCATTACCAACAACAAAATAAATGCCACCACCGCTCGTTCCGGCTTCATTTTCGTATATATTTCCGCTATTGATGGTAACATCCGAATTTTCCGCATATATTCCCGCTCCATTCGTGTATGCACTGTTATTGTGAATATCTCCACTATTCATCACAAATGTAGAATTTTGAGCATAAATTCCGCCTCCTGTCTCATACGTAGATACGTTTGCGGTAATTTCCGCTGAACCCGTAATGTTCATCGTGGAATTTGACAGATATACACCTCCTGCTTTATTGTCGCAGATGTTACTGTTTATCTTACCTTCTTTTAGGTTTATTACAGTTTGCTCCTCAGCTCGGATGCCGGCTCCCCAGCCTGTTGCTCTATTGCTGGAAATATTTCCCGTCTCTATGTTCAGTATCGCTGAATTTATCGCATATACTCCGGCTCCGTCCTGTGCTGAATTAGAATATACATCCGCGTTATTCACTGTCAGAGTTCCACCATTACAGTATATTCCGCCTCCACAAGGAATTGTTCCACCGGCTGCCATATTATCATGAACCTTCAAGTTTCCTTTCAGCGTCAAATTTCCATTATTTGAATAAATTCCACCGCCATTTTGGCTCGCTTCATTATACGACACCTCAATTTCATTCGCTGACCCCGCTGCATTCGTTGATGATATCGCCATACCGTCAATATAGATGCCGCCGCCATAGGTAGCTGTGTTTGCTCCTCCTGCTTTGCCAATATTACCATCATTCAGGTAAATGGTGATATTGGGATATTTAGTGGATTTATTATTAGCGTAAATGCCGCCACCTCCATTAGTTGCACTGTTTCCATAGATGATGCCTCCATTTACATTTGCGATAATATTACCCGTGCCTATGTTTGTGCCGGAAGTAAAGTCAAACGCTATGCCACCTCCATAAGTGCCAGCTGTGTTATTATACACCTCCAGGTTATCATTGAGATTGTAAACCCAGTCTTCTGTATTTGACTCGTATGCACTGCTGGAATATCCATAAAAATACACTCCGCCACCAAGTGTTCCTGCTGTATTATCGTGTACCTTTGTAGGGCTGCCGGTAAATTCGCAGTTCGTTTCAATACGTAGTCCACCCCCGGATTTTAATGCTTCGTTTTTATATATTTCACACCCGTTAAGCGTGATTTTTTGAGCATTGAAAAATACCCCGGCACATTCTCCATTCACAAAATTTTCATATACTTTTACACCGGTAAGATTCATTGTGGCGTTACTATGTCCCTCTGTTCTTATTATGCCACACCATTCATGAATGTCTCCCGTATTATTGAAAATAGACGGATTCATTATTCGACTGACATTGTGGTAAAAATTTGAATTTGTGATATTGATGGTATTTGTTCCACCACAATGTCTCGTAAGCAATGCCGGGCCAAAATAATTTATATTTTCAAAAAAATCGCAATCTGTAATAGTCGTAGTAATCGCACTCGTTACTGAAGCTACACTTCCGTATGGAGCATAACTTGGAGACAATGGTTTGCCTGAAATTGTAACTGCTGAAAAACCTCGCCAATATGTATATTGACTTTTGTCACTTAATTTTTTTGAATTTACATCATGAATTTGGCAACCTGTTAATTCCAAGCTTCCGCTGTTGTATATTGCTCCATATATCAATGGGCGATATTCTTTTCCCCCTGCACTTGCCTCTTTGCTTGTATCTTCATAACCCGAGTCTCTACCGAATCCTGTCAGAAACTCAAAATTTGCACCTCCAATTTTTAATTGTTCAATATCATGGTAAGTCCAGTTATTGTGAGCATTACCATTAATATCTACATTTTCTATAATCAGTTTTCCTCCCGGTTTTACATAAAACATACATTTCCAGTTTGATGTAAGTGAATATGATGTTCCACCGGTATCCGGCAACTTATTCCAAATCGGCCATTTTCCTCCTGTATCCGTGCGCGAACCTACTCCTCTAATTGTCAAAGTAACACCACTTTCTATATTAACTTGAGAATAAAGTTCCATCTTATATGAAAATTCTACTGTCTCAGATTCCGTGACAGAAATATCATTATAAGTTTGAATAGTAGTGGAGCCTATAGTGTAAGTATCTTTTTTTGTTCCTTGACACTTCGTTCCGGATATACAGTCAGAGAATTTAACTGCCTCAACGTTCATTGTGCTGAAGCATAGCAACAAAATTGTGAGTAGATTTTTCCAATATGCTTTCATCAGATTTTTAAAGTAATGACAATCAGTCGGTTTGTGTTTAATTGTAAATCTTGGGTTATGATACTCTCCACATGACACCGACATATAAGCCATACTGGAAAGCACCGCAAAGTTAAATAAATTTTTTATTACCACAAAATTTTTATTAAATTTTGTAACGACTTTATTCATTATCCCTCTAATCCACACCACATTATCACTGCAATGCAATCCTTCACCTCCAACTCTATTCTCTATACTCTTTTCTCTATTCACTATATCTCTGATTTCCACCACCTTATCGTAGGGACGTGACGTGTCACGTCCGAAATGTATCCCACTGATTTCCACCACCTTGTCGTAGCATCGTTATATATCCACGTTGCACATTGGCGAACATTCCTGCATTGACTTTCCACGGCCGGCAGCGCCGGAGGTGCTGCTGTCATGCGTAAAGACCAGGCAAGGAGCGCAGCGACGACGCCTGGTCACCTTCAATCCTCATATTTCGTGGCTTGGAGAGCCACGTCTTATGGTATCCATTCGACGATAAACCTTAAACGATATACGCTCAACCTCTTTTCTGCACATATACGACAAAAGCCCCAACCCATTTACAGGTTGAGGCATCGTAGCCCATAGGAGAATCGAACTCCTCTTTCAAGAATGAAAATCTTGCGTCCTAGCCGATAGACGAATGGGCCCTCAGAGCATTAACAGCCTGACTTACGCAGCCAACTTGTTAATGTATTTTGCCAGCTTGCTCTTCAGGTTAGATGCTTTGTTCTTTGAAATTGTCTTCTTTGATGCAAGACGGTCAAGCAATGCAACTACCTTTACATAAGCAGCCTTTGCTTCTTCAGCATTGGTCATGGCACGCAGACGACGTACCGCGTTGCGAGCTGTCTTTTCGTAATAACGGTTCTGCAGACGACGTGAGATGGTCTGACGAATCCTTTTCTTTGATGACTTATGGTTTGCCATTATTCTCTTAAATTATTCTATTTTCGTTATTCTGTTATTTGTAGCCCATAGGAGAATCGAACTCCTCTTTCAAGAATGAAAATCTTGCGTCCTAGCCGATAGACGAATGGGCCTTCACCGATTTGCGCTTAAAGCGAGTGCAAATTTAAGCACTTTTTTTCGATTACACAAATTTTTTACCCTTTTTATCAACTTTTTACCCCATTTTTTATGTTTTTCAGCATTTTTCTGCCTCTATAACACAAAAAAAGACTACCTTTGCACACATGCAGACTTACATCCACGCTATAGTGCTCCGTTCTGTCAAACACTCCGACAGCAACAACGTTATAACCGTCTTCTCCCGAGAAAACGGCAGATTCTCATTCCTCTCACCCGCCGGCACCACCCGCGAAGCCATCAGGCGACGCGCTCTACTAATGCCTTTCTGCGCTATTGAGGGCATCGCAGAATTTCGACTGGCTAAAGATTTGGCTAAAATGAAAGACATCGTCCGAGGTAACGGTTTTGTTCCTGCTTCTAACCCAATAAAAGGCATCATTTCTATCTTCCTCGCTGAAATTCTCGACGCCTGCCTCCGAGAACAGCAACCAGACCATAATCTCTACGACTACATTCTCCACGCCTCAAGACTCCTTAACGATGAAAATAACGCAACCGCCATCGCTAACTTTCACATCGTCTTCCTTCTGCGCCTACTATCCCTACTCGGAGTCGCACCGGACTACTCTACATACAAGCCCGGAAGCATTTTTGACATAAACGACGGTGTGTGGAGACAAACCAAACCCATAAAACACCACTCTCTCAGCCCCGACGACTCTCTCACCGCCGCAAATCTCTTCAGACACCTTACATTCCGCACAAGCCGACTATTTAGATTCAGCCGCGACCAGCGTAACCAAATCACTGACGCATTAATCCAATACATCTCCCTCCACGTCGCAAACCTTTCTGCCATCAAATCACTCGACGTCGTCAGAAACATCTTCTCTTGACACTTAAGTATTTGTATTTCAGACAATACCCACTCTATTTAATTTTCATTTTACTGCGTTTTCCTAAAATTTCCATCATTTCATCTCAATAATTGAAAAATTACTCAGCCCCCTATTTATAAAACAATTTAACTCACTTCTCACCGTCAAAAAAATTTTTTTGTGAATTTTTTGTGTAAAATTGTTGATTTTTTTAATCATTTTTGTAAATTTGCCGACGGAACGTAAAAGAAAGTAAGCAAGCCGCATAAAAAGGGGGCTCGCTTGCTTTAGATAGTCGCCCAAACAATGAATTTCTAATCTTTAAAAACAAAACACTATGATTATCGGAGTTCCCTCAGAAATCAAAAACAACGAGAACAGAGTCGGTATGACCCCGTCCGGAGTTAAGGAAATGGTACAACACGGACACAAAGTCTATGTTCAAAAAAATGCCGGTGTAGGCAGCGGTTTCCCTGACAGCGACTATATCCAAGCCGGCGCACAGATTTTACCCACTATCAAAGACGTTTACGACATCGCCGAAATGATTGTAAAAGTGAAAGAGCCTATCGAGCCTGAATATGAGCTAATCAAAAAAGACCAGGTACTCTTCACTTACTTCCACTTCGCAAGCGACCGTCCATTGACCGACGCTATGCTCAAGGCAGGTGCCGTTTGTATCGCCTACGAAACCGTTCGACTGCCGGACAGAAGCCTCCCTTTGCTCGTACCTATGAGCGAAGTCGCAGGACGTATGGCTGCACAGCAGGCCGCTCGTTTCCTTGAAAAACCACAAGGTGGCATGGGTAAACTTATGGCTGGTGTCCCGGGTGTAAAACCCGCTAAAGTCCTTATCCTCGGAGCTGGTGTGGTAGGACGTAACGCCGCTAAAATCTGCTCTGGAATGGGCGCTGATGTCACTATCACCGACATCTCACTCCCTACACTGCGACACGTCGCTGAAATTATGCCACAGGTTAAGACGCTCTATTCTTCACAGCACAATATCGAAACCGAGCTCGCTGACGCCGACGTCGTAATCGGCTCAGTTCTCATCCCGGGTGCACTCACTCCTCACCTCGTCACTCGTGATATGCTTAAAGGCATGAAGAAAGGCGCACTCCTCGTCGACGTAGCTATCGACCAGGGCGGTTGCTTCGAAACATCTCACCCTACTACCCACAGCGAACCAACATACGAGCTGGACGGTATTATTCACTACGCTGTAGCAAACATCCCGGGTGCTGTGCCTATGACATCTACACTCGCACTTACAAACGCTACCCTCCCATACGCCATCAAGCTCGCCGACAAAGGTTGGAAACAGGCTTGTAAAGACGATGCCGCACTCTTCCAGGGTGTCAATATCGTGGACGGTAAAATCGTTTTCCCGGGAGTCGCTCAGGCATTCGGCTTAGAATGTAGCAAACTCGAACTCTAATTCACTGAATAATTACTATTCTATCAACAAAAAAAGGAAACTCGGACGAGTTTCCTTTTTTTTACCATACACTTCAGTGCATTATAAGTTCTGCAGCGAACGCAATAATATCACTATCTCATCTCTGCTCAACATTCGCGAATCTATCAGACGAGAAGAAAAATCGCGCACAACTTTCTGTACACCGGGATGAGAAAATATCCTCTGCATATTTGAATATCCCTTGTTAAAAAGGCTGTCTATCTCATCATCGCCAAGCGAACAAAGCTCCTTACCATCTTCTATGATTTTCTTGCGCAACTCCGCCTTCGCAAACGGGTCTACACTCTTACGCCTGTTTACTATCTGACGACACATATAGTTGCCCAAAGTCATCGCTACATACATCTCAAACTGCTGTACATGATATGACCACACTTTTTTGGGCGAAAAATCAGGATTTGAAGCTGTGAAAAAGTCCGGTATAAACTTTATCTCCTCCTCTTCATCAAGCGACAACGATAATATATCCTCATCACTGTCATATATAAACATACTCACTGCCACACCGGCAAGCCCATAAGACTTGTCGGTGTCATCAGTGTATTTTAGAGATACTTCCATTTTACTGTTATATCTTTATAAACCGCTCAATAATACGTATATTTGAGATTTAATTATCTCACTACCATGATTTTTGCTACAGAACCCGTTGTTGATTGCTCCTCACCACTCTGCGATGCAAAAATGTAGTAAACACCCGTCCGTACGCGCTCTCCTGACAGATTACATCCGTCCCATACTGCCATACCGCCCTCTGATGTTGTCTGATATACTACATTTCCTGCAGCATCTGCAATCTTTACAAGTGAATTATCCATAAGACCCTTGATTGTAATCCATCCTGAGAAATCCGGACGTACAGGATTTGGATATGCAACTACATTGCTGTAATCGCTCGCTGCCGGCGCTGATGTTGAATTATAGCGGTAGAGTATGCCTTCAGCTCCGAAATATACTGCATTTGAAACCTTGCTGCACGCTACTGAATGTACACTGTTTGATGTCAATACAGAATTGTCTTCCGTAAAGTTTTCAAGGATTTCTGTCCCGTCTTCGCTCACCAAATAGATTCCGCTATCGCGCGTTGCTATCCATTTGCGTCCTGAATTATCTTCTGATATACCCATCACAAACTGGCTTGAAAGTAGGTAGTCTGCCATATTTGTTCCGTCATTTCTTGGAACTTTTATTCTCACTACATTTCCTGTCTCACCAAATTTTTCAGGATTGGATATCTCAAAAATTCCGTCATCAGTTCCTATCCATACCTTACCATTACTGCACTCTATGCCACATGTTATCATATAGCTTGTAAACTGTTTGCCATCCTGGTCTGTAAATGTTGCTATTTCCCTGAATGTGTCATCTGAGGTTGCTATTGTTCCATTTGTATTATTAACATACAGCGGTGAATTTTCCATTACGCTACTGAAACCTATCACAACATTTGACTTTTTGCACGCTATTATCTGAGCATCATGCGTCGTTCCCACACTACAATCATAGCCCGGCAGTGAATACCAATCTTCTACTGTTGTTGTCTCTTGTGCCACTTTTTCTGCCGGAAGCATCGCCATGACAGGATTTTTTGAAACTCCACACAATACCCACATATTTCCGTTCTTATCAAAGTCTATTGCTCCACCTATCCAGCCCCATGGTTGAGGAATTGTAGAGTTCGT
>JBJECS010000203.1:0-1962 GCA_051871335.1 Muribaculaceae bacterium
GAATCTACATAATTTAGACCTCCATAACGTTGCACTTCGTTTTGGAATCTACATTAAAACTGATTATAATCATAAAATATAATAATTCAGAAGCTCATTAAATACGAGCTCTTTGTCATATTTTATCTCAATATTATGGCGAGCCGCAATTCCGAGAGTCTTGCACAAGGAAGGATTTTCGCGTGAAATCTCCATAACATTCTTCAGTGCAGAGATGTCTTTTACTGGTACTACAAATCCGTTTTTACAATTTTCAATTATTTCCGTGCAGCCGGGTATATCTGATACAATGCATGGCAAGCCCATGGCTCCAGCTTCTATCACAGCGTTTGGCAACCCTTCACGGTAACTTGGTAAAACGAGTATATTAGCAGCTTTTAGATATGGTCGAACATCCGAAACAGAACCCACTTCGATTATGTCTTTACATTCTGAAATACGCCGCATAGTGTCTTTATCAAGTGCATCTATATTTTCCTCTCGTGGACCAACTAAAAGGAGAGAAATATCTTCGTATTTCTTGTCTAATTCTACAAACGCCGATACAAGTTCATTTACACCCTTGTCACTTACCAAACGACCAATATAAACATAAATAAATTCTTTAAGTTTTATGTCTATTTTATTTATTTTATGATTATTAATTGAGAAATGTGATAAATCAACTCCTCGTAAACTACCATTACCTAAAATGCGTAATTCTTTTTTTGTAATCACACTATCTTCCATTGTCTTTTTCACACTGAAACTCTCTGGTAAAATGTCTGTAGCGGCAGAGCATAATATTTTGTCTGCAGATTTCAGTATGAAGCGGGAAATGCCTTTTGAAGTGGGCCAGACAAGTCCGGTGAAAGTGTGTATTCTACGTTTTACTCCGGCAGCCTTTGCCGCGAGCATTGATATTAGACCTGCTTTAGGTGTGACGCTATGCACAATGTCTGGTTTAATTTTTTTTAATAATTTGTACATTTGCCATAGGCTTTTAGCATCGTGTATGGGGGAAATCCGCCGATTCATCTCCACAACGTGGCATGTGACATTCGGCAAAGAGAGTAATTTTTCAAGACCATCACCGCTTGAAGTGATTATATGTAGGTCGAATTTTTTACTCAGCCTTTGTAGTTGTTCGTAACAGAAAACCGCAAGCGTAGAAGGCACAGTTGATGTTCTTACTAATATCTTTCTCATCCTAAAACAACGTCTAAAATCATCATCAATGTAAAGCCCACAGCAAAGCCGATAGTGGAGAGATTTGAATGTTTGCCTTTTGATGCCTCTGGTATAAGTTCCTCAACCACAACATATAACATAGCACCGGCAGCGAACGCGAGGAGGTAAGGAAGAATGCTGGAAATGGAGGAGGCAAGCCATATCGTAACTATTGCAGCTATTGGTTCAACTATTCCGCTTGCGGTACCAATTCCGAAAGATTTCCATTTGCTGTTCCCGGCGGTGCGAAGTGGCATTGATACAATGGCACCTTCAGGTATGTTTTGAATGGCAATTCCGATGGTTAAAGGTATTGATAATGAGAGGTTTAGGGGGAATGTGGAAGCGAGGGCGACACCCACTGCCATGCCTTCGGGAATGTTGTGTAGTGTAACGGCAAGCGCAAGTTTTGTCGTTTTTGAAAAATTGCTTTTAAGCCCTTCAGACTCGGTCTCATTTACATGTTGGTGGGGTACTAAATCGTCAAGGAGGAGAAGAAAACACATGCCAAATAAGAAGCCAATGACGGTGGGTAAAGGTATTGAATTACAGGGGTTTATCTCCATTGATGGGATTAGGAGAGACCACACAGCTGCGGCTATCATGACGCCGGAAGCGAAGCCTAAAAGGACCTTCTCAAATAGTGGGGGGACGCGGTCCTTTATTAAAAAGACCATTGCGGCGCCGAGAGTGGTGCCGATGACAGGTATTATCAGAGTGATAAAAATTTCAATCATATAATAATATTTTGTA
>JBJECS010000204.1:0-10076 GCA_051871335.1 Muribaculaceae bacterium
ACCAGCACGCCCGCCCGGTGGAATCCGTGTTTGCGGGGCTGCGCCCGGCGGTGGTAACGGCGCTGATAATAGTGATAGGCATGATGATTACGGGCTATGTGGTGGGGCATTTCATGGGCTTCACCAATATAAACAGTCTGTTTCTTGGCGGAATGTTGTCTATGTCGTCAACTACCATTATCATCAAGGCATTCAACGACTTAGGCTTGCAGCAAAAGAAGTTCGCGTCGCTGGTGTTCGCTGTGCTGGTGGTGGAAGACCTCTTTGCAGTGATTATGATGGTGATACTGTCGTCTGTGGCTATAAACAACGATATAGAGGGCGGCGAGATGCTGTTTAGCATCAGCAAGCTGGTCTTTTTCCTCATTATTTGGTTTGTGGTGGGTGTTTACATGCTGCCGTCGATGTTTGGAAAGATACGGAAATACCTGAATGACGAGACCCTGCTGATAATCTCCATGGGCTTATGCCTTGGCATGGCGGTATTTTCTGTGCTGTGCGGATTTTCACTTGCCCTTGGTGCGTTTGTGATGGGTTCTATCCTTGCGGGAACGATTTATGCAGAGCGGATTGAGAAAGTCACAACGCCGGTTAAAGACCTTTATGGCTCGGTGTTCTTCATATCCGTCGGCATGATGGTACAGCCGGATATTATAATGCAATATTGGCAGCCCATATTGACGCTATCTCTTGCGGTGATAGTGGGCATGATAGTGTTTGGCACGATAGGCATGCTTGCCACTGGTCAGCCGCTGAGCATAGCCATACAGTCCGGCTTCTCGCTGACGCAGATTGGTGAATTTGCATTTATCATAGCGTCGCTGGGAATGTCGCTGGGCGTATTGGAGCCGAATATCTATCCGATTGTGGTGGCGGTGTCTGTTATCACCACGTTTACCACGCCTTATTTCATACGCATGGCACCGAGTGCTTACCGATTTGTCGACCGTCACCTGCCACAGCGACTTAAAGTGCTGATAGACAGATATTCGGCACAGACGTCTAATGCGCGGAGCGATAATGGCGTATGGATGAGCATTCTGAAGCGATATGCGTGGCGGATAGTGCTTTACGCTATAATCCTCATAGCTATCACTCTGATTTCTATAAACTATATGATGCCTTGGCTCGACGGTCTGCTGCCGGAATGGAGCAGGCTGGTAACTGCAGGCGTGAGCATATTCTTTATGTCGCCATTCCTTTTTGCGATGTCGCTTCCGATTTCGCAAAAGGCGGAACGTGCAATCCTGGCGGAACGGAAACTGAACTATCGTATGCCTCTGATGGCGATGTCTATTCTTCGCCTGTTGCTTGTGCTGGGCTTTATAGTGAATATCCTGGCTTCGATTTATTCGCTGAAAATCGGGTTTATTGCCGGTATAATAGTGTTCATCCTTATCCTTTTCGTATTCACGAAAAATGTGCGCGAGAGAATGAACAATATTGAAACCAAATTCCTTAATAACTTGAATGAAAGAGAGTTGCAAAAGACAGGGCGCAATAACAACATCGTCAGCGACCTCCATTTAGCGTATATGCGTGTTGGATATGGATGCAAATTTGTTGGCATGAAGCTGATGGACAGCCCTTTGCGCAGCGAATATGGTGTATCGGTGGTCAATATCCGCCGCGGTAATGAGGTGATACCTGTGCCGGGTGGGAATACTCGCCTTTATCCGGGTGACGTAGTCGGCGTGATTGGTAATGACGAGCAGATACAGAAGATAATTCCTGATATTGAGAAGGAGCAGAGGGCAGATGCTCCGCAGTCGTCAGATTTCAAGATTGCTAATATAGAACTGACTGAAAAATCGCCTCTTATCGGCAAAACTATCACCAGTGCAGATGTTCGCAAGCATTATAGTGCGCATATCGTGGCTATCATGCGGGGCGATGATTATGTTCAGGATATCCTTAACACAAAGTTTCTGCCCGGCGACGTGATTTGCCTCGTTGGTGATGATGAGTCGATAGAAAAGATTAAGGGTGATTAGTAGAAAATAGTGAGGATGAAGGGTGAAAAGTTTGAAAATGTTAGTTTTGGGAAAGAAAAAGAGCAAAATAATTAAAAATTTTACAGTAAATATTGCATAAAATTTAAAATTATTTTCTTACCTTTGTCGCGCGCTAATTAACACCCTAAATCGATGCTAAGACATTGTTCACTTATTATGCTTATGTTCGCTGCACTGAGTGCGGTGGCATTGCCTGCCTCCGAGCTGGAAAATGAGTTTCAACGACTTGACTCTGTTGTAGATGCAGCTCAAGACTATATTGAGGCAAAGGAAACCGAAATTCATACAATCAAGAAAGGATTGACTTCCGCCGTAACTCATTCAGAAAAGTATGCTATATACGACCACATATTTAACGAATACCTGAAATTTGATTCTGACTCAGCGATGCACTATGCATACCTATGCGCTGTAGAGGCTGATTCGCTGAATGACAAGACGCTGGAAGTGTTTTCAGACCTAAAACTGGCTCATATCACCACTTTACGAAGCGAATTGTATGTGGCACGTGATGTGCTCCACGCACTGGGTGATATTTCTCAAATGCCGGAAAGTACAAGAGCTTACTGTGCAATAATCAGGATAGAATTTTGCATGCGTGCAAACCTGTTTTTCAACAAAAACAACAAGGACACAGAGTTTTGCAATGCTCAGTATGTTTGGGACAAGTTTAGCCCTTATTTGCCTGAAAAATCATGGCTTAGAACATACTATTACTGTTCTCTGCTTAAACAAAACAAGACAGAGGATTTGCTGTCTGAAATAATTATTACACCTCGACCTTCAATCAAGGCGGCAATGCTGGAGAGTGCGCTTGCGTCGTGCTATCAGCGCCTTGGAGATGAGGATTCGCATATCCTTCACCTTATCCACTCTGCCATAAATGACATTTCGTCTGCCAACCGAGAGGCGCAGTCGCTGCTATATCTGATAGATTCAGACTATGTGGATGAAGCCAGTACTCGTGCTTTTAACTACACAATGCTCTGCACGGAAAATGCCGAAGTGTATCGTGATAGCGGTCGCAGCCTTGCCGTTGTGAAAGCACATGCGCAAATCACGAAAAAATACGAGCAGGCGTTGCAGCGCCGCGCTTGGCAGCTGACTTTTGTGATTATGCTGTTTGCGGTTCTCCTGGCAGTGGTGGGAATACTGCTGTATGTGATATACCAGAAGCGAAACCGTCAGCGGGAGCTGTTGGTGAAAATCAGCAAGATAAATGAGGAACTTGCGGAGAAAAACCGTGCCGGAGAGGTGTTGCATGCAGAGCTGAAAGAGTCTAATGCCCGACTGCAGAGCGAGATTGACCATAGAAACAGCCACTTCATAAACGTTTATACTGTCATCACAAAGTATATCACTGCTATGAAGGCATTTAAGAAAGACGTTTATAACCTAATCACGGCGGGTAAATACGACAGGGGCTCGTTCTTCGCTGAGCAGCAATGAGATAACAGACGAATATCTAAAGCAGTTTTATGTGCAGTTTGACATTGCTTTTCTGCTATCACATCCCGATTTCATAGAGCGGTTTAATGCGCTCCTGGCTGAAGACAAGCGAATTTGGCCTACAGAGGCTAATCGCCTGACTCCGGAACTCCGCATCTATGCATTGATTTGCATGGGTATCACAGACTCTACGCGTATTGCGGAGTTTTTGCAATATTCCCCGCAGACCATTTACAATTATCGCCTGCGTGTGCGCCACTCTGCTATTATTCCTGAGAAGGAGTTTGCCACTACGGTGGAACACATGTATGATAGTGAGTAATGGGAAAATTGGCTTAAAAGGGATTTTTTTTGGCGATAATGGCGGAAGGGTGTTCGGGATTTGTAAAAAATTTTGTAATTTTGCACGATTATGTGCGTTTTCAGCTCATTTTTTGATTTACAATGCGAAAAGGCAGAATAATATGTCGTAAAACGAGCAAAATGGCGTACAGATTTGTTATATACGTTAGTGATAAGAAATTAATATTTAATTACACACGAATAATAGAGTTATGAAAAAAACGATTTTTTATGGTGTTGTTTCTGCTATGCTCCTCGCCGGGTGTAGTGAAGACAATGGCATGATAACCGGAGAGGGTGAAGGCTCATTCTATCCGGTGGTGAATCTTGACTCGGAAGTTGTGTCTGCCGACAATGGTCGTGCGGGTGGAGAAGTCACAGTTGACGACCTCAGCCTGCGACTTACGTCTGCAGATGGCAGCTTCATGAAGTCTTGGGCATCTGTTTCCGATTTCTCTACTGATGAGAAGTTTAAAATCGGAAATTATTCCCTCGAAGCCTTTTATGGCAGCAGTAGTGACGAAGGGTTTGAAAAACCATACTATTACGGTATTGCGGAGCTCACCGTGATGGAAAACAAGGAAACTCCTGTTTCTCTCACAGCAAGCCTTGCAAACTCAATGGTTAGCGTGACATTCTCAGACAATTTCAAAAACTACATGAATGCCTTCAGCGCAAACGTGACATCCGTATCCGGCAGCAGCACTTACTATGGCCCGAATGAGACTCGACCGGTGTATGTCAAGCCGGGTAGCGTACAGGTGTCTGTGACTTACACAAAACCTAACGGAACGACTGAGACCATTCGCCCTGCGGCATTTAACGCCGAAGCTAAGCATCACTACAGAGTGAACTTTGACGTCACTAAGACTTCCGGCAAGGCGTTCCTCGTTATCACTTTCGATGACACTATCGCACAGGAAGATGTTCAGATTGACCTCAGCCAAGACCTCGCTTCTGCCGTTCCTCCAAGCATCACTGCTGTGGGCTTTGAAAATGGAGTAGCGCAGACTTTCGTTGATGGCGTATCTCCGTCATCCGGACTGAAAATGGAAATCATAGCGCGCGCCGGTATCAGCAGCGTGACTATGAAGACTTCGTCTAAGTCTCTTATCCAGCAGGGATGGCCTTCTGAATTGAACCTTGTGGGAGCATCTGCCGACCAGCAGACTATCCTTAGCGGACTTGGACTGAACGTGAAAGGTCTTTTCCGTAATGTTGACCAGATGGCGGTAATAGACTTTACGGAAGTTGTGAAAAATATCCACTATATCGAAGGAAATACGGCTTCTTCTTTTGAAGTGGTGGTAAACGACCTCTTCGGAAAGGCTACTGAGGCTCTCACGCTGTCACTCGAGACACAGGCGGTAGAGCTTAATCTCTCCCAGGAAACCCCTCTATATTTCGGCTCTAACGAATTAGGCGTGAAATTGCAGTTTAATGGCGAAGACCCGATGAAAAACGTGAAATTCGCTTACAAAAACGAACGCGGCACTTGGACAAACCTCACTGTTAACTCTATCGAGCTGATGACGCAGGAGTACACTTCTCGCTCCGTGCCAACGCTGTCTTACCTTGTCAAGCTACAGGTTCCTGCAAACAACAGCCCTCTCACAATCCGCGCTACATACAACAGCTATCAGACACCTGACGTGGCTGTCACTCGCGATGGTTGCTACCTTGAGGCTTCACCGCTGAACACTTTCGCAAAATCTGCTGCTGTAAGAATTTTTGAGGCTGACTCAAAGAACGCTGAGGCTGCTGCCAAAGCTAAAGTATACGTTTCTTCCGGCAGCTCATTTGCAGAAATGCCTGCAACTGTGAGCGGCAACTTGCTGACTGTCTCAGGACTTGAGCCAAATACGAAATATACTATATATGCAGTAGTTGACGAAATTGCTACTCCAAATGTTACCGTTACTACCGAATCTGCTACTGCTCTTCAATATGGCGACATGGAAACATGGGAAGTGGAAGCCGGACTGACAAAATACTGGTGGAAATCATACCTTGGCTCTAAAAGCTCTTATTGGGGCACTATGAACCTCGTGACAACATCTGAAGGTGGAAGCAGCACAAACATGTTTACCCACAATGGCTGTGCATACAACGCAATTTCAGGCACTGACAAGACTGAAGACAAGGCTAACGGCACTTATGCGGCTGTAATCCGCACATGTGGATGGGGTGGTGATAATGCTGCTGCAGGCAATATCAGTGGCTGCAACAACATCACCGTTGGCTCTCTCCACCTGGGCAGCAGCCCGGCAACTGCTGAAGAGACCATAAACTATGGCATCAGCTTTGCATCTCGCCCGTCAAGCCTCTCTTTCAACTATAAATACAGCCCCAAAAACAGTGCTGACTATGGATACGCTGAGATTTGGGTCAAAGATGCTGACGGAAACGTGATTGCAACCAAAAATCAAAACCTCAACGCGATTGACGCATACACAAATGTGACACTCAGCCTGTCTTATGCAGAGGATTGCGCAAAAGCAGCACAAATCTGCGTGATTTTCCGTTCTTCAAACAATCCTGCCTGTCAGACAATCAGCACGGATAACCTCAGCCAGCCTTCATTTGCTAACCTGAGCGACGGAACGTATATGGGTGCTCAATTATTTATCGATGACGTCACACTTAACTACTAAAAAAATGAGTATCAGCATGAAAACTAAGATATTATCAATAGTGACATTACTCTTTGCCGCACTTTCTTTCTCTTCTTGCAGTAGCGAGAAGTGGGAGCCTAATGGCGGTCAAGACAATAAAGACAAAGGTGAAATATCACTGAAGTCTATGGGTGTGGAAGTGTCTAACGCAGAGCAGGTTATTTCCCGTCTCGCCGTAGACCTTTCTGAATATATCGTGACAATTTACAACGCTAAAAACGAGTCTGTTGGCGAATGGAAATACGCACAGATGCCGGAAGTTGTTCCATTGACTGTGGGTGACTACAAAATCGTTGTTAAATCACACATCGTAGAAAAGGCTGCATGGGAAAAGCCTTATTTCTTGGGTAGCAAAACCTTCTCTATCGAAGCAAATAAGCTCACTGAGATAGGAGTTATCCAATGCGTACTCTCAAACATCAAGGTTAGCATCAAATACGACTCAAGCATCACCCCATACCTTGGCGATGACGTAAAAGTAGTGGTTGTGGCTAACGACCAGGGCTCTCTCATCTACACGAAAGACGAGACTAGACCGGGTTATTTCGAGGCTATCGAGGGAAGCACAACAATCGTAGCTACACTCACCGGAACAATCTGTGGATACTACGAGACAGTTGTAAACACTTACACCGACGCTCAGGCTGGTCAGCACCGAATCATCACTTATAAGCTGAAAGACACTGACCCTGTGACACCTGATGAAGTCGGCACTATCAATCCGGGTGAAGGTATAAACGTAGACACTGACGTTGTCGTTGAAGATATCAACAACAGCATCAACAACGATGAAGACGTAATCCCTGGTGACCGTCCCGGACAGGAAGACCCTGAAAATCCTGACGACCCGGACCCTGAAAATCCCGACGACCCTAAACCGGGTGTAGACCCTATCACATTCACCAGTCAGACAATAGACTTTGACAACCCTAACACTCCTACTGAAGGCGTAAGCTATGTGGTGAACATTCACGCCGAAGATACATTCGCTCACCTGATTGTTGAGATTATCTCAAACGACCTTACTGACGATATGCTTCGTGGCGTTGGTCTTGCTGCTCAGTTTGACCTTGCTTATCCCGGTGACCTTGAGGAAGCCCTCAAAGGAAGCTTCGGATTTCCTGTCGGCAACGAAGTGATTGGTCAGACCGACGTGGTCTTTGACATCACAAATTTTGTTCCTCTGCTGAATATCTATCCGGGTACACACAAATTTAAGATTACAGCTACCGATGCTAACAACGTACAGGTAGTGAAAACATTAACCTTCGTAGTGCAATAATCCGTTATGAAAAAGATAATTTATTACAGTGCACTTCTCGCCATGATGGGCATGGCGATGACAGGTTGCCAAGACGACACTAAGGCTTACAGAGGTGATGGCAGAGTGTTTATTAACACATCTATCAACTCAGACGTCAAAGTTGAGTCACGCGCAACAGCAGAAGACCTGTCTTCTTCCTGCATAATTTGGATTTCAAGTGATAAAGGACTTGTTCGCAAGTATCAGGGCGTTGAAAACGTGCCGGTTGAAGGAATTAAGCTCTCTGCCGGACATTACGTCGCAGAAGCCTGGGCTGGAGACTCTCTCTCCGCTTCTTGGGATGCTCGATACTATAAGGGTGCACAGGGCTTTGACGTAACTTCAGGCGATGTCACCGTAAACCTGCGCTGCACTATCGCTAATGTGCTCGCTGCTGTGAAATATGACACATCTGTGGATGAAGCTCTCCGCGACTATACTATGACTGTCAGTCACGCTCGCGGCTCACTCGTATTTGAAGGTCGTGATGAAAGAGTTGCTTCTTTCATGATGCCTTCTACCGACAAGAACCTGGCTTGGAAACTTGAAGGTAAGAATATCAAGGGTGACAGTTTTGTAAAAGAAGGCGTGATTGAAAACGTACTGCCGGCTCACCAGTATAACCTCAACGTGAAATATACTGCTTCCTCTTCAGAAGTTGGAGGCGGATATTTTGAAATCGTAGTTGATGACTCTGAGGTTGTCATCAATGATGAAGTTACAATCGTTTCAGCGCCTCAGATTAGCGGCTATAATTTCGACATCAACGAGCAGTTAGTAGCTGAAGTTGGCAAGGTTGGTCGTCATTCTGTTCTTGTGGCAGGTGCAACGTCACTCACTTCTGTTGTTCTCAGCGCTGATAATCTGTCATCTCTCCTTGGAATATCAGGCAACGACGTTGACCTCCTTACAATGACTGAGGAAGTGAAGACTGCGATTGACGCCAAGGGGCTTAACTTCATCTATACTCACGACGAAGAAAACGACCTCTCTACTCTGAAAGTGAACTTTGAGGAAGTGCTCACTAATGCGTTAGCTGAGGGCGAACAGATTTTCCACTTCAAGGCTACCGACAGTAACGGCAAGTTTACGGAAAAAGACTTCCGCATGCTTGTAACAAACGCATCAGTTACTCCTGTACCAAGCGAGACATACGAAATATGGCCAACTTCTGTTACTCTCCACGGCTCTATCCTGAAGGCGGAATCAACAAATGTTGGCTTTAAATATCGCATGGCTGGCACAAGCGAGTGGACTTTCGTTACGGCAGAAACCGTTGATGGCTCAAACTATTCTGCTCAAATTTCCGGTCTTTCTCCGGGCAAAAAGTATGAGTATATCACCGTTTGCGACGGATTTGACTCTGGAGACGTGAGAAACTTCACTACTGAGCCTGCAACAGAGCTTACTAACGGTGGCTTCGAGGACTGGAACACTTCTGGAACGGCTTATCTTCTTGCGCTGAATGAGGCTTCTATTTTCTGGGATTCTGGAAACCATGGCTCTGCTACAATGAAGAAAAATGTAACTCAGCCGGAAGCTACCATCAAAAAGAGCGGAAATTATTCTGCTAAGCTCGAGTCTCAGTTTGTGGGAATTGGCTCTATTGGTAAATTCGCCGCAGGAAACGCTTTTGTTGGCAAGTATCTCGACACTCAGGGTACTGACGGTGTGCTTGGTTTCGGACGACAGTTCTCAACTCGCCCTTCATCTTTGCACGGATATGTATTCTATACCCCGGCTGAGGTCGCTTACACGAGCAGCAGCGTGCCGGATGTGGCAAAGGGCGACATGGACTGCGGTATCATCTATGTAGCACTCCTTGATGGCACTACTGAGACTTACAATGAATTTACATTCCCTGTCATTGTTCAGACAAAGACTGCTAAACTGTTCGACAAGAATGGCTCAAACGTAATTGCTTACGGAGAATTAGTCCTTGAAGGAAATATCACCGGCGAAGGCGACGAAAAATTTGCTGAGTTCAATATACCATTGGAATATAGACGTACCGACATCGTTCCGTCTTATATGATGATTGTATGTTCTGCAAGTAAAAATGGCGACTACTTCGTAGGTGGTCCATCGGTAATGTATATCGATGATTTCAGCTTCGTTTACTAATAATTCTTTTCATGATAAAAACAGAGGGCGGCTTCGTGATGAAGCTGCCCTTTTTTGTGTATCTCTAAAAGGAAAAACTTTATGTTGCCTGTGTAAAATCTCATGGATTTTCCGTAAATTTCCTCTAAGAAAGACAAGAGCGAGACTGTCTTTGTGAGTGAAAAAGAG
>JBJECS010000205.1:0-10014 GCA_051871335.1 Muribaculaceae bacterium
GTATATCTTGCCATTGTTTTTTGCTTTTGATTTTTTCAGCCGTCAGTCGTCCGTTGTGCAGCCGCGACCATAGAGAGGTGAAGAAAATTATGGTCAAATTTCACAACGTCACGACCTTCTGCCGAATTGATTGATGAAATGGAGATTAAAAAATTATTCTTTTTATAATCAATTAGTTGCCACGAGTATTATACACGTCTTCTCTTTGGAGGACGGCAACCATTGTGTGGAAGTGGAGTAACGTCTATGATTTCTGTTACCTCAATTCCTGCTCCGTGTACCGTACGGATAGCTGACTCACGACCATTACCCGGACCCTTTACATAAGCTTTTACCTTGCGGAGACCGAGGTCGTATGCTACCTTTGCACAATCCTGCGCTGCCATCTGAGCAGCATACGGAGTGTTCTTCTTTGAGCCACGGAAGCCCATTTTACCGGCTGAAGACCATGATATTACCTGACCTTCGCTGTTTGCTAAGCACACGATGATGTTGTTGAAAGATGAGTGTACGTGAAGCTGACCTGCTGCTTCAACCTTAACCACTCTCTTCTTAGCTGCGACTGTTTTCTTTGCCATATTTCAAGTTTATTTTGTAGCTTTCTTCTTGTTTGCAACTGTTTTCTTACGTCCCTTGCGTGTACGAGCATTATTCTTTGTGCTCTGACCGCGTACAGGTAGACCAATACGGTGACGGATGCCTCGGTAGCAGCCGATATCCATTAGGCGCTTGATATTCAGCTGGATTTCACTGCGTAGGTCACCCTCTACCTTATAGTCTGATTGGATGACTTCACGTACCTTTGCTGCCTGGTCATCTGTCCAGTCTTTCACTTTAATGTTTTTATCTACTCCGGCTTTGTCCAGAATGGTATTGGCTGCACTGCGACCAATGCCGAAGATATAAGTCAAGGCGATTTCACCTCTTTTGTTTTGGGGGAGGTCAACTCCCACGATTCTTACTGCCATATTTTATTTTAATTTTTCTGCAAAAATAATAAAATATTATCCTTGACGTTGTTTATACTTAGGATTTTTTTTGTTAATAACGTACAGACGTCCTTTGCGACGTACGATTTTGCTGTCTGGAGTGCGCTTCTTGATTGACGCTCTTACTTTCATATTCTTGGTATTTTTTTGATTATTTATATCTAAATGCAATACGTCCCTTTGACAGGTCGTATGGTGACATTTCTACACGCACTTTGTCGCCTGGCAGAATGCGGATATAATGCATGCGCATCTTCCCTGCGATATGGGCGATGATTTCATGTCCATTTTCAAGTTCCACACGGAATTGCGCGTTGGAGAGTGCCTCTACGACTGTTCCGTCTTGTTCTATTGCTGCTTGTTTTGCCATATTTCTTAAATAAATCTGTCACCAAGGACTGCTTGTATATAATCAAATGTTGTCAAAATGTGCGTTTGGTCTCCGGAAAAAGCTACGGTGTGCTCATAATGTGCCGACGGCTTGCGGTCCTTTGTCCTGCAATTCCAGCCATCCTCCGCTATGACTATGTTCTTACTACCGAGATTTATCATCGGCTCGATTGCTATACACATGCCATTCTTCAGCACCGCACCTATCCCCTTACGCCCATAATTAGGCACCTCAGGGTCCTCATGCATCTTCCTGCCTATTCCATGACCGCACATCTCACGTACCACGCTATAGCCCCGACGCTCACAGTATGTCTGGATTGCATTGGCAATGTCGCCAATCCTCTTTCCAACCTTTGCCTGCTCAATACCCTTGTATAGCGACTCCTTTGTCGTCACACACAAGTTTCTCACGTCTTCTGCTATCTCGCCTACAGGAAATGTGTAGCACTGGTCACCATGATATCCGTCAAGCTCTACCACGCAGTCAAGACCAACTATATCACCCTCGCGGAGTGAATAATTTGATGGAAATCCATGCACAACTGTCTCATTTACCTCAATGCAGACTGTGCCCGGAAATCCTCCGTAGCCGAGACAAGCCGGCTTTCCACCATTGTCGCAAATAAATTCACGAGCAATGGTGTCAAGGTGGCGTGTCGTGACACCTGGAGCCACCCACTTGGCAAGTTCACCAAGCGTCTGGCTGACAAGGTCGCAAGCTTTGCGCATTTTGTCGATTTCTTCAAGTGTCTTGAGATAGATCATTTATTATAGCTTATTAAAAAATTCTGATGACTATTAATCTGTATTAATACATACTGCCTGTTGTGCGGCCCTTGATTTGACCGTCCTTCATCAAGCCATCATAATGGTGCATCATCAGGTGTGTCTCTATCTGCTGAAGAGTATCAAGAACTACACCTACAAGAATCAAAAGTGATGTTCCGCCGAAGAACTGAGCAAAATTCTGGCTTACACCGAATGCGCGCGCAAATGCTGGAAGAATCGCAACAACTCCAAGGAAAATTGAACCCGGAAGTGTTATTCTTGACATAATCACGTCAAGGTATTCTGCAGTCTTCTTGCCCGGCTTTACACCCGGAATAAATCCATTATTACGCTTCATATCCTCAGCCATTTGCGTTGGACGTACGGTAATCGCTGTATAGAAATATGTGAACGCCACTATCATGAGGAAGTACACAAAATTATACCAGAATCCGTTGATGTCTGAAAACGCTGCCATAAAGCCTGTTGAACCTTCGCTCGTTCCAAAGCCCGCAAGAGTAATTGGAATAAACATGATTGCCTGAGCAAAGATGATTGGCATTACACCGGCTGCATTGACCTTCAATGGAATATACTGACGAGCACCGCCATACTGCTTGTTGCCTACTATGCGCTTTGCATATTGTACTGGCACCTTACGGGTACCCTGAACAAGAAGTACCGCTCCTACTGTCACTGCGAAAAGAAGGATTAGCTCTGCAAGGAACATTACCAAGCCACCCTGTGAGCCATCTGCTCCCGGTAGGCGGCTTACAAATTCAAACCTCAATGCCTGTGGAAGACGAGCGATGATACCGACTAGGATAAT
This sequence comes from Muribaculaceae bacterium, assembly GCA_051871335.1. GTDB lineage: Bacteria > Bacteroidota > Bacteroidia > Bacteroidales > Muribaculaceae > CAJUPY01. The sequence goes on from JBJECS010000205.1 coordinate 2,980, forward strand.
GAATGAGATACCATTACCCACACCACGGTCAGTTATCCTTTCGCCAAGCCACATGATAAACATTGAACCTGCTGCAAGTATGATTGTCAGAGGTATGATTGTCATAAGACCCATTTCTACACTGCCGCCAGCACTTGCTACCTGTACCTTCAGGTTGACAAGATATGCCGGTCCCTGAAGACATAGAATAAGCACTGTCAGATAACGTGTATACTGATTGAGTCGCTGACGACCGCTTTCACCATCTCGCTGCATCTTCTGGAATGATGGTAACACCATTCCAAGAAGTTGTATCACGATAGATGCAGTGATATATGGCATAATTCCAAGCGCAAAAATTGACGCCTGAGAGAAAGCACCACCTGAGAACATATCGAGCAACTGCATCAAGCCGCTGCGATTTGTGAAGTTTGCAAGAGCATCCAGGTCACTCGGTGATATACCGGGTAGCACAATATAGCAACCCAAACGGTATACGAGTACCAGGAGGAGTGTCACTGCAATTCTTTCACGCAGCTCCTTGATTGTCCATATATTCTTTATGGTCTGGAAAAAGCTCATCTTTATTAAAGTTTATTGATTGAACCACCTGCTGCCTCTATTGCCTTCTGGGCTGATGCTGAGAACGCATGTGCCTCTACTGTGAGTGCACGTGTGATTTCACCATTGCCAAGTACCTTTACATGCATTTTGCCATCGTAAAGACCTGCCTGAATGAATTCCTCAATACCCACCTTCTGAAGGTTCTTAGCTGCTGCAAGAGCTTCGATTACAGAAAGATTAACTGGTTTGAACTCCTTACGGTTGATATTCTTAAAACCGAACTTTGGCAGACGACGCTGAATTGGCATCTGACCTCCCTCAAATCCGATTTTTCGGCTATAACCTGAGCGTGATTTTGCACCCTTGTGACCACGAGTAGATGTTCCACCCTTGCCTGAACCCTGTCCACGACCGATACGAGTGCTTCTATGTGTTGAGCCTACGGCTGGTTTTAAGTTACTTAAGTCCATAGTTGTAATAATTATTAAGCGTTGGTCACTTCTACAAGATGACGTACTTTATTAACCATTCCCATCACACTTGGCGTGTCTTCCTTGACAACGGTGTGATTCATTTTTCTCAAGCCTAGAGCGTCAAGTGTACGCTTCTGTACTGCTGGGCAGTTTATGCGGCTTTTTATCTGTTTAATTTTAATCTGTGCCATTGTTTCTGAAGATTTAACCTTTGAATACTTTTTCTACTGAAATTCCACGGTTCTGTGCCACCTGTGCCGGGCTACGCATCTCACCAAGAGCTGCTATTGTAGCCTTTACAAGGTTGTGTGGGTTTGAAGAACCTTTTGACTTTGCAAGCACGTCTGTAATGCCGACACTCTCAAGCACCGCACGCATTGCACCACCTGCCTTTACTCCGGTACCCTGTGCTGCCGGTAGAAGAAGTACACGGCTGCCGCCAAACTTCATCTCCTGACCATGAGGTATTGTTCCCTTATGGATAGGAACCTGGATTAGATTCTTCTTCGCAGCCTCTACACCCTTCTGGATGGCTGCTGTTACTTCATTAGCCTTGCCAAGACCCCAGCCAACAATGCCGTTTTCATTACCTACTACTACGATAGCAGCAAATGTGAACGCACGTCCACCCTTTGTTACCTTAGTTACACGGTTGATGGCAACGAGGCGATCTTTAAGCTCAAGATCGTTGGTTGATTTTACTCTATTATTCTTATTTGCCATAATCTGATTAGAATTTAAGTCCGCCTTCGCGAGCTGCGTCAGCCAATGATTTTACTCGACCATGGAACAGATATCCATTTCGGTCGAAAACTACCTCAGAAATTCCGGCTGCAATCGCCTTCTCTGCAATTGCCTTGCCTACCTTTGCAGCAATCTCGCTCTTTGAGCCTTCTGCTATCCCCTTTGATGACGCTGCGGCAAGAGTCTTGCCACTTAAGTCATCTACAAGCTGAGCATATATCTGTTTGTTACTGCGGAAGACTGACAGACGTGGACGGCTTGCTGTGCCTGATATTTTACCACGAATGCGCGTTTTGATTTTTATTCTTCTTTCTATCTTTGAAATCATGATAATATCAATTTACTTTATTTTGCACTAGCCGATTTACCTGACTTACGACGAATTACCTCGCCCACAAACTTGATACCCTTGCCCTTATATGGCTCCGGCTTACGCAGTGAACGGATTTTCGCGCACACCTGACCAAGAAGCTGCTTATCATCACTCTCAAGGATGATGAGCGGATTCTTATTACGTTCTGTCTTGGCTTCTACCTTGACTTCCTTCGGAAGCTTAATATATATTGCGTGTGAATAACCGAGCGCAAGTTCCAGGACTTGACCTGTAGATGTAGCACGGTAACCTACGCCTACTAATTCCATTTCCTTGCGGTAACCTGTTGATACACCCACTACCATGTTGTGGATTAACGCACGGTATAGACCATGCTGTGAGCGATGTGCCTTATCATCTGAAGGACGAGTAAGCACTACATGATTACCTTCTACTTTTACAGTGATATCACTGTTTACGGCCTGTGAAAGTTCGCCCTTTGGACCCTTTACGGTCACTACGTTGTTTGCGTCTATATTTACGCTAACACCTGCAGGTATTTCTATTGGAGCTTTTCCTATTCTTGACATAATTTACAACTTTTGTTAAGATTAGTAAACATAGCAAAGAACTTCGCCACCAATTTTATTCTCTGCTGCCTGCTTATTGGTCATTACACCTTTCGAGGTTGAAAGGATGGCGATACCTAAACCGTTTAATACTCGTGGCATATCCTTATAACCGCAGTACTGACGGAGACCCGGGCGTGATACCCTCTTGAGTCCCTTTATCGCGTTGACCTTGTCAACGTGGTCATACTTCAATGCGATCTTGATAGTGCCTGCGGGTGTTTCACCCTCTACAAACTTATAATTAAGTATGTAGCCCTGTTCAAAAAGAATCTTTGTGATTTCTTTTTTCAAGTTTGAGGCTGGAACCTCAACCACACGATGGTTGGCTTTGATAGCATTCCTCAATCTTGTCAAATAGTCTGCTATTGGATCAGTCATTTTTTAATTGTTTTAAATTGATTGGGTTAGTCCCAACAATATTTAATACTCACTTTGTTTTCTTGTCGTATCGTTACGTTGGGCTTGTTGGTAGTTAATTTAATTTTTATTGATTACCAGCTCGCTTTCTTTACACCAGGTATTAGGCCGGCTGATGCCATCTCGCGGAATTGGATACGTGAGATACCAAATTGACGCATATAGCCCTTTGGACGGCCTGTGATGCTGCAACGATTGTGAAGGCGTACTGAAGATGCATTCTTTGGAAGCAGCTGAAGAGCCTCATAGTCGCCGGCTGCCTTCAGAGCTGCCTTCTTCGCAGCAAACTTCGCTACAAGCTTTGCTCTCTTTACTTCACGAGCCTTCATTGATTCTTTTGCCATACTCTACAATTTTATTTTTTGAATGGTAAACCAAAATGTTTCAGAAGTGCATACCCTTCCTCATCTGTATTTGCGGAAGTCACAAAAGTGATATTCATGCCGAGCAGCTTCGTGATATTATCAATATTGATTTCCGGGAAGATAATCTGCTCTGTAATACCAAGAGTGTAATTGCCACGACCGTCAAGCTTGCCCTGAATACCCTTGAAGTCACGGATACGAGGCAGAGCCACACGGATTAGACGCTCAAGAAACTCATACATACGCTCGCGACGAAGGGTCACACGCACGCCTATCGGGTTCTTCTTACGTACCTTGAAATTTGAAATATCCTTGCGTGAAAGAGTAGCTACCGCCTTCTGACCTGTAATCGCAGTAAGCTCGTTGATTGCAACGTCAATGATTTTCTTATCCTGAGTCGCCTGACCAAGACCCTGGTTGATTACTATCTTCTCAAGGCGTGGTACCTGCATCGGAGTAGTATACTTAAACTCCTCGATGAGAGCCGGTACTATGCTCTCTGAATATACTTTCTTAAGATTTGCTGTACTCATTACTTAATCTCCTCTCCTGATTTTTTAGCGATGCGTACCTTTGTGCCATCCTCCTTAACGCTGATTGCGATACGAGTTGCTTTGCCTGACTTCGGGTCTACAAGGCTGAGGTTAGAAATATGTATTGGCGCCTCCATCTGGATGCGACCACCCTGTGGGTGTTTTGCGCTGGGCTTGGTGTGCTTGGTCACCATATTGATACCTTCAACGATAGCACGTTGTTTCTCTCTATCGACAGAGAGGACGCGGCCTTGCTTGCCGCGGTCATCTCCTGCCAATACTATTACTGTATCGCCCTTTTTGATATGTAATTTGTTCATTACTTCGTTTGTTAGGGATTAAAGTACTTCAGGTGCTAAAGATACAATCTTCATATTAGTTGCACGTAGCTCTCGAGCAACTGGTCCGAAGATACGTGTTCCACGTAGCTCACCTGCATTGTTTAATAATACGCAAGCGTTATCGTCAAAGCGGATATATGAACCGTCTGGACGACGGATTTCCTTCTTTGTGCGGACTACTACTGCCTTTGATACAGTACCCTTCTTTACATCTGATGAAGGTATTACGCTCTTAACTGATACCACGATGATATCACCTACTGATGCGTAACGACGGCCGGTTCCGCCTAATACGTGTATGCAGAGAGCCTCTTTCGCCCCGCTGTTATCTGCAACGGTTAAACGTGATTCTGTCTGTATCATGATTACTTAACTTTTTCGATGATTTCTACTAATCTCCATCTTTTGGTCTTGCTCAAAGGACGGGTTTCCATCAGGCGAACTGTATCGCCTACACTGCATTCGTTATTCTCGTCGTGGGCGTGGTACTTCTTTGACTTGTTCACGAATTTACCATACACCGGGTGACGCTCCTTCCACTTTACTGTTACAGTGATAGTCTTGTCGCCTTTATTACTGGTTACGACCCCGATGCGTTCTTTTCTAAGATTTCTTTTTTCCATGTTGGTGGGGCTTTTATTTAATATTTAACTCGCGTTTACGTAACTCAGTCTTTACGCGCGCAATCATCTTGCGATCCGCTGTGATTTTTGCAGGATTGTCTATCGGAGACACTGAATGATTTATCGTCAGCTGACGGTACTCCTTCACCATCTGCTCCAGACGCTCTTCCAAATCTTTTGTGCTTAGTTCTTTGATTTCTTCTTTCTTCATAGCCTATTACACATTTTGCGATGCATCGTAATCACGACTTACGACAAACTTTGTTACTACTGGTAATTTCTGAGCTGCAAGGCGAAGTGCTTCCTTTGCGATTTCAAAGCTTACACCTTCAACTTCTATCAAGATACGACCTGGGGTCACTGGCGCAACAAAACCTTCTGGAGAACCCTTACCTTTACCCATGCGGACTTCGGCTGGCTTCTTGGTTATCGGTTTGTCCGGGAATATGCGTATCCAGATTTGACCCTGACGTTGCATATAACGGGTTACTGCTACACGCGCTGCTTCAATCTGACGGCCGGTTATCCACTTTGACTCAAGTGTCTTTATGCCGAATGAACCGAAAGCCAATTGGTTACCGCGTTGTGCGTTGCCCTTCATGCGGCCCTTTTGAGAGCGGCGAAATTTGTTTTTTTTAGGTTGTAACATTTTGCAGATTCAATTGGGGGTTAACGGTTGTTATTTTTCTGTTTACGGAAACCGCCACGACGCTGACCATTGCCATTGCCGCGTGATTCCTTCTGTGTAGTTGTAAACTGTGGAGCAAGGTCACGCTTTCCGTACACCTCACCTCGGCATATCCATACCTTTACACCGATTACACCTACCTTTGTATGTGCCTCTACAAGAGCATAGTCAATATCAGCACGTAGAGTGTGAAGTGGAGTACGTCCCTCCTTAAACATCTCTGAACGCGCCATTTCAGCACCGTTAAGACGGCCTGATACCTGAACCTTGATGCCCTCTGCGCCTGAACGCATTGTGGATGCCACAGCTGTCTTCACTGCACGGCGATAAGCTATCTTACCCTCAATCTGGCGAGCGATTGTGCTTGCAGTGATTTGAGCGTCAAGCTCAGGACGCTTTACCTCAAAAATGTTAATCTGTACATCCTTATCCGTAATCTTCTTGAGCTCTTCCTTAAGCTGGTCTACCTTCTCACCACCCTTACCAATGATAAGACCCGGGCGAGATGTGCACACTGTGATTGTAATACGCTTAAGTGTACGCTCTATTACTATGCGTGAAACGCTTGAGTTTGCGAGACGTACGTTCAGATAATTGCGAAGCTTTGAGTCTTCGAGTAATGTGGCGCTCGCTTTTTTCTTGTTGGCTTCAAACCAGTTTGAATCCCACCCGCGAATCACGCCTAAGCGGTTGCTAATTGGATTTACTTTCTGTCCCATGGTTAAGCTTCTTTTTTAACGTTATCAATTGTATCTACATACAGAGTCACATGGTTTGAACGTTTGCGAATTCTGTAACCACGACCCTGTGGAGCTGGACGGAGACGCTTCAACGTTGTTGCACAGCCTACATATATCTGGCTGATATAGAGCTCCCCGCTCTCTGCCTTGCGCTCGTTCTTTGCCTCCCAGTTTGCGATTGCGCTACGGAGAAGCTTCTCAACTTTCGCTGCAGCTTCTTTATTTGAGAATTTAAGGATACCAAGAGCGTGGAATACTTCCTTGCCGCGTACCAAATCCACCACCAGGCGCATCTTGCGTGGTGATGAAGGCACATTATTCAACTTGGCAAACGCCACATTCTTCAGTGCTTCCTTTCTTTCGTTGGCTGAATTTCTTTTTCTTACACCCATTTTATTTAATTTCTTTTTTTATCAAAAATTATTATATACTGGGGCTCGCTTATTTCTTCTTATTACCTGCATGGCCACGGAATGTACGTGTTGGTGCAAACTCACCAAGCTTATGACCTACCATGTTCTCTGTCACATATACAGGAATAAACTTATTTCCGTTGTGTACGGCGAAAGTATGTCCGACAAATTCAGGGGCAATCATTGAAGCGCGGCTCCAGGTCTTGATTA
>JBJECS010000206.1:0-9987 GCA_051871335.1 Muribaculaceae bacterium
AAAAATATTTTCAAATTTATTTTGTCATTTCAACAAATTGTCGTAACTTTGTGACCGATAAGCAAAAGTGCTTGCTATTCGCAGTTTATTCTAACAACACCAACAAAACCTAATGAACAAGACTCACACAGCATCTATGAAATCATTAACACTATTTAACAAATCGGGGGGGGTATTTTTATCACTCCTGTTTCTCTTAATTTCTAACCTTTGCTACGCAGAAACAGTTATATATTGGGATGCCGATGCAACTATCCAAGATGATAAGATTGTTCACAATAATGGCGATTACAATTACAGAATAAAAATTCGTGGTAATATTAAAATGAACGGCTTTATACAAGTCGGTGATGATGATGCTTCAACAAAAACCACTTGTATTGTAGAAATTGCCGATGGTGTACCAGGCAATGTTACGCTGAAAAACACCTCCGGTAAGAGAAAAGATGGTACAAACGGGTATGCCAACTCTTTTTTTCGTGTTCGCCAAGGCAGTGAACTGATTATTCAGGGCAAAAGCGACTCTCAACGTATCATCCTTGATGGTGGCGACACTTCAACGGATAACATTTCCACCGAAGATGAAATAGTGGGCTCTTCCGGAACATTGACGCTAAATTATGTTACCTTCCAAAACAATGAAAACCTCTCTGACCGATGGGCACCTGCAATTAAACTAAATCCCGCATGGGCGGCAGATCAAAAACTCGGCAAGACCACTATTACAAATTGTAAGTTTACAGGCATTAGAAGCAAAAAAGCACCGGTTTTATTCACAGACTGTCCGGGTACAACATTACCTGACAAAAACTCTTACAACACGCCTGAGACTAATGCTATTTTAATTCAACACACAATAATAGAGAATTGCTCGGTTATTGAAGGTGATGGACGTGATAAGACAGATGCAGGACAAAAATGGGGTGGTATTTTGCGTTTTCGTGGTGCATGGGTTGGAAATCTTATTTTAGACGATGTGATAATGCGTAACAACAAGGCGGAAGACTGTTCTTGTGCCGGCGTTTTCTGGAATGCATTTGGAGATAAGGGTGCTAAGATGCCAACAATGTATATAAGGGGGTGTAAGTTTTATGGTAACTACACCAAATATTCAGGTGGTGCTCTGCGAATTGAAACAAATTGCTTATTCGAGGCTCCTCAAACGGAAATTTATAATAACACCGCCGATGTTATGGGCGGTGGAATCCACCTTTACGGATATGCCGGTGGTACAGAAGAAGACCAAACAAAACCTGCATATAATCATTACTATCTAAACGAAAACCTTTATGTCCACGACAATAAAGCACAGTATGGCGGAGGACTCGCTTTCCAACTCACTTCAGCTTGCACAATGTTTGAAGGCTCTACTTTTAATGCTCACTTTAATGGAGCTAAGTTTGACTACAACAAAGCGACTGTCAAAGGTGCTGCTCTGTATTTTGAAGACATCTCAGGCAAAACTAAGGCTGACGGTACTAACAAATACGATGTCAACCTTTACATAAACCGTGGCTCTATTAATGGAAATATTGTCGCTCCGGACCCTATTAATTTTGAATTTGGCAAAACTGTAGCCAAGGGCAGTGCATTCTACGATACCGCCGATACAGAAGATGAATATAAGTCTTGCGGTGGTGCTGTTTATCTTAACAAAGCCAATATCAAATACGAAAGTTCTGAAGCCGGAGAAATGACTATGAACACCAACAAAGCTTCCGTTTACGGTGGTGCCGTTTTCGTTACAGGTAAATTGGCAAGCCTTAACCTCCAGTCTCTTTCCGCAAGCAGCAATGAAGCACAGCGCGGTGCTGCTATAGCCTGCATTTCTATTGCCGAAGCGGAGACGACCCCAAGACCGAACCCTGAAACATACGCAACCCGTGTTACGCTTGGTGATGCTACTTTGTCCGGTAATACTGCTACTCAAGACGGTGCAGGCGCTTACTTGGTAAGAGGCAAACTTACCGTTGAAAACAATGCAGTCTTTTCCGGTAATAAAGCAGGACACGGTGGTGCTATACATACCAAAGAAAAGTCCATTTTGACTATCGGTAAGGCCACTTTTGAAAATAACGAAGCTTCAGAGAATGGTGGTGCCATTTATGTTGAAGACGGCTGCAATATTAATATTACTTCGGATGCCGTTTTTAGAGGAAATAAAATGACACGTACTGATAATGGAGGTGGTGGTGCTATCTGTGCAAAAAACAACAGATGGACTAATAAAGAAAATTTTGACTTCGTTACTGCAAATATTAAAAATGCCGTTTTTGAAAACAATTATTCCGGTTATCGTGGTGGTGCTATTGAGCTTGACGGACTTGACCAAAGCGGTAACGTGGATTTTACTCTTGAAAACGCAACTTTCACAGGAAACGAAGCTAAAATCGGTGGTGCAATCCTCGTTAACGAAGCCAAACTAACCTATAAGGGTGGACTTATTTATGGTAACCGCGCAGTGATTACTCCCGGCAGCTCTCTTCCCAAGACAAGCTATGGATACTTCCCATATAATTGGAATGCAAACTGTTTTCATGATGGCAATTTCTCCGGTTTTGGCGGTGGTATCGCCATTTCTAAAGACGGGCAGTTTATTATTGAAAAAACATATCCTTTCGGCATTTACGGTAATACCGCAGAAATAGCCGGCAACGATATCAGCACTATTTGTAGCGATAAACATCAATATCCCGGTGGAAGTAATATGGACAATAGTACTTATGACTATATATATTTTCCGTCCACTCTTACTATTCCTCAACCGGAAGAACTCAATCTGGAAGGATTTAAAATTCCACTGCCAAAATCTGCCGTAAAATGGATGGAGGACTACAATGCTGAGGATGGTGCATATTCCCTTGGAACTAACCGCCAAAGCTCTTCCCACAAGCGATATGGAGAACTCCTCAACGACTCCGAGGGAATCAAGAAATTAAGCGGATTGATTGTTGATGGCACAAAAATGAACAGCACAAAATACCTCCACCTAACTCTGGGATACAACTTCATCTTCGTAAAACTCGTCAAAAAAGGTCTTAAAGCCGGAGATACTTCTATATTCAACATCTCTTACAAAGACGGTTCCAATTACGTCAAATACATGACTGTATCGCTCACAAATACATCCGTTACCGATGGTGCCGAAACTTCTCGCATCATTGCACTATCCGCAGGCGACTGGAAAATTGAAGAAACAGACTGGGCTTGGGACTACGACCGACCGGCAGCTCAAGAATTTACCCTCAATGTGAACCCGGATGCCACAACCATGCGCACCTTCACTTTCACTAACTCTCCTAAAGACAAACCAGCTCCTAACGGCGAAGGATACAAAATAAACAACGGTATGAGCAAGTAAAACAATATTATACACTTTAACGCTTAAATAAACACAATTACAGTTTTAAAGTATTTTGACAATTAGTAAAAATGTTTGTGTTAGAGGGGCGTCGGCTATGTGAATAGACGGCGTCCCGATTTTTTCTCTATGCGGATTTTTATATTTGATTATCCTCATTATTCCACATAAGACGATTGTTTTGATGCGTTTATCATTTGCTGTTTGACTCTACAATCAACCGCTTTAAGCAAGTTTAACAAAATTTTTCTGCTAAAACTGCAGCGTAACTGCAAAAAAATCACTAATTTTGCAGTTCGTAACGAATTATGTACTCTTATGCAGAAATTTTTCTCTACAATATTGCTCTTTGTTGCAGTTTTAGCTCTCAGCTCTTGCGGTGAATACCAGAAAGTGCTGAAAAGCAACGACTACAACTATAAATTTGAATACGCTAAGCGCGCTTTCGACGAGAAAAAGTATGCGCAAGCTACTACTATCCTTAAAGACTGCATCACTGTTTTCAAGGGGACTGACAAGGCGGAAGAATCACTTTACCTCCTTGCCATGAGCCACTACGAAAACAAGGAATATTACGACGCCACTTCTTATTTCCAGTCTTACTACAACAGATACCCAAAAGGCAAATACACCGAAATGGCGCGTTTCTATGCCGGATATGGATACTACCTTGACTCGCCTGACCCACAGCTCGACCAAACATACACCCGAAAGGCAATTGAAGAGCTCCAGGCTTTCCTCGACTATTTCCCACGTAGCGACAAAGTCTCTATCGCACAGAGCGCAATTTTCGAGTTACAAGACAAGCTCGTGCTCAAAGAATTTCAAAACGCACAGCTTTATTACAACCTCGGCACATATATGGGAAACAACTACGAGGCTGCAATTATCACCGCAAAAAACGCAATTAAGGAATACCCATATTCCAAATATAAAGAGGAACTTGAAATGCTAATTCTCAAATCTCGCTACCAGATAGCTTCTCTTAGCGTAGAAGAAAAAAAAGCTGACCGTTTCAGGGAAGTCATAGACGAATACTACAGCTTCGTCAACAACTACCCTGATGGCTCAAATCGGGAAGAAGCCGACAATATCCTCAAAATAGCTCAAAAATACGTAAAAGAATAAATAGATTTTAAGACAATGGATTACAAAAGGACAAACGCCCCTCTAAACACTGTCACAAGAGACATGATTGCACTCTCTTCTGACACAGGCAACGTCTACGAGACTGTTTGCATCATCGCTAAACGTGCAAACCAAATCGCACTCGAGATGAAACACGACCTCGAGAAGAAACTTCAGGAATTTACTTCCTCCACTGACAACCTCGAAGAAGTTTCTGAAAACCGTGAGCAAATTGAAATCTCACGTTACTACGAACGTCTTCCGAAACCTACACTTATCGCGACTCAGGAATATATCGAAGGCAAGATTTTCTACCGAAATCCTGCTAAAGATAAGCTAAATCTCGACTAATTTTTTTATAATTGGCACAATAAATTTGGCAGTCTCGCCAAAAATCACTACCTTTGTGCCGCTTTTTAACAATCATATTTATTAACACTACTAAAAACTCCAAAAGAATGCATTTGAATTCTGAAGAAAAAGTAGAAATCTTTGAGAAATACGGTAAGGGTAAGACTGACACTGGCTCACCTGAAGCACAGATTGCATTGTTCTCGGTTCGTATTGCTCATTTGACTGAACACCTAAAGTCAAATCACAAAGATTATACAACTGCTCGCGCTCTTAAGCAGCTCGTTGGTAAGCGCCGTCGTCTCCTTGATTACCTTATCAAGAAAGACATCGCTCGCTACCGCGCGATTATTGCTCAAAAAGAGCTTGGTATCAGAAAGTAATACTGCTTCGCAGTTGATACTTGACGACTACACAGACAGCCACGCTTTTGCGTGGCTGTCTTGCTTTTTGCCCATCTTTACTCAATTTTCCAATATTTTGCACTCACAGAATGCAAAATATTTCAATTTCTGCATTTATTTAGTGCATAACCACCATATTTTTAAGAAAAATAAATACAAAAAACAATACTCTTTGACAAAAAAGATGTAAATTTGTGGAAAATTTAGCAGAGCCAAGCGATTGCGACTTCCTTGTCGTGCGTGGCTGCGTGGCGATGCTCATTTTTTAACAACTAAACACTATCTCTAATCATCAATAATTACAATTTTTATGGCAAACTGGTTTGAATGTAAAGTTAGATACGATAAAGTTCAGGAAAACGGCGCTGTTAAAAAGGTTAACGAGCCTTATTTGGTTGATGCTCTGTCTTTTACTGAAGCTGAAGCACGAATTACCGAAGAGCTTCGTCCTTTTATTTCCGGCGAATTTGAAGTAAGCGCTGTTAAGCGCACTCGAATCGCTGAAATTTTCCCTGACGACAGTGCTGACAAATGGTATCTTGCAAAACTCGCTTTCATCACTATCGACGAGAAAACCGCCGTTGAGAAAAAGTCAGTTTCACAGATGCTCGTTGCCGGTAACGATTTCAAGGGTGCTTACGACAACCTCCTCGAAGGCATGAAATCCACTCTCGCCGACTACGAAATCGTTTCTATCAGCGAAACTCTCATCATGGACGTTTATAACGCCAAATTAAGCTAAACTTTCACCTCCATGACTATCGCCGAAAATATCACGCACCTCCACCAAAAGCTTGACCCTCAAGGTGTAAGGCTTGTTGCCGTGTCTAAGTTTCACCCCGTGGAGAAATTGGCTGAGGCTTACGCCGCCGGTCAGCGTATATTCGGCGAAAGCCGCGTGCAGGAGCTTTTAGCAAAAAGTCCGCTAATGCCCGACGACGTGCAATGGCACTTTATCGGGCACCTGCAGACCAACAAGGTGAGGCAACTCGTTGGAAACGTGTCGCTTATCGAAAGCGTCGACTCTGAGCGACTGCTCGATGCCATTGACGCCGAAAGCCTGAGAAAAGGCATTGTGACTCGTATCTTGATGCAAGTACACGTCGCACAAGAAGAAACAAAATTCGGTTTCTCGCCCGAAGAACTTTTGGATTATTTCCGTTCCCGCAAATTTGAAAGTCTTAAAGCAACTCACATCTGCGGAGTAATGGGAATGGCAACAAACACCGACGACAACGACCGAATTAGACAAGACTTCACCACCATCAGCCGCTTATACCATGAAATCATCAACCTTTGCCCGGACATTCGTGGGTTTGACACAATTTCAATGGGAATGAGCGACGACCACGACTTAGCCATTGAATGCGGTAGCAATATGGTGAGAATTGGCACCGACATCTTTGGCGAAAGAGAATACTAATTAACTTACAGAAACCCAAATAATTAACCAAAATAACAACATTTAATTTTTTCACCTATCATGAAACAAGAACTAGCAGCTAAAAAAAGTTACGCGCTGCCAATAGCAATCATGTTTTCACTTTTCTTCATGATTGCATTCGTAACAGGCTACCAAAACCCGTTAGGAAAAGTAATTGAAGGTATGAGCGACGGAAACCCTGTCATGTCACAGCTCGGTACTTTCGCAAACTTTATCGCATACGCCTTCATGGGGCTCCCTGCAGGCATTCTTCTACAGAAAAAAGGATACCGTTTCACAGCTCTCGCTGCCGTGACCGTCGGCTTTATCGGTGTCGCTGTCACTTACTTCTCCGGATTTATCGCAGAAAATGCTACTGCTGTGGCTATATACCTCCTCGGTGCTTTCATCGCAGGTTTCTCCATGTGTATGCTTAACACTGTTGTAAACCCGATGCTTAACAGCCTTGGCTCTACTCCTAACCAGGGCAACCAGCTCGTTCAGTATGGCGGCTCTTGCAACTCTCTCGGCGCTACACTTGCTCCTGTTATCGTTGGCGGACTCATCGGAGGAGAGGCAAGCAGCATTTCTTCTGCTAATCCCGTCTTCTTCCTCGCTATGGGAATCTTCGCTGTCGCATTCCTTGTCCTTTACCTCTCTAAACTCCCTGAAAGCCCGGACCTGGGAAAAGAGCAGGAAAATGTGAAGATTTCCGGTGCTTTCTCTTATCCTAACTTCGTTTTTGGCGTCCTCGCTATCTTCTGCTATGTTGGCGTTGAAGTTGGTATCGCTAACTGGAGCTTCCAATACCTCGACAAGAGCACACTCGTTGCTGAACACAACCAGCTCAACCCCTCTGCTATCGCAGGCACAGTTGTTGGTCTTTACTGGTTCCTCATGCTCATCGGGCGTCTCGTCGGAGGTCTTGTAGGCTCTACGGTTTCAAGCCGAACAATGCTCGCCGTCACTACCGCTATTGCTGTCTGCCTCATGATTGCCGGCATCACCGCTGAAGAAACGGTTGTTCCATTCATTGGCTTCGACTCTGCTTCTCTTTCCTTCGGCGTTGTCCAAATCCCACTTAACGCCGTTTACTTCATCCTTTGCGGACTTTGCACATCTGTCATGTGGGGCGCTATATTCAACCTCGCTGTGACCGGACTCGGAAAATACACTGCCGTTGCTTCCGGGCTTTTCATGGTGATGGTGTGCGGTGGCGGTGTATTCCCTACTCTGCAGGGACTTCTCGCTGACTCTTCTGTTATCGCAAGCTTCTGGCTCCCTGTTGCGCTCACTGCTTACATGTTTGTTTACGCCGTTTTCCTCTCTCGTATACAGAAAAAAGCATAAACTACACAAATTATTCATATTCAAAAAACAGCCCTCGCCATCCGCTTGGGCTGTTTTTTTATCCATCTCACAATATTATGCCCATTAATCCTTTGAAATTACAAGAAAAAGCCGTAACTTTGCGTGGAATACCATAAAATCCGAAAATCTAATTAAATTATTAACATTTTTCATATCATTTAATCCCAAACATGAGAAAATTCTTCACTCTCTTCATGATGGCGATGCTTTTCGCCTCATTTAGCGTTACAGCACAGGTGATTACAACTTCACCGGCTATCTTGCAGGAAGAAAGCCAGAATGTAGTGCTCACTTTCCACGCTGACCAGTGTGGGGTCGCTGCACTCCAAAATTTGCCGTCTTCCACTGCACTTTACGTGCACACTGGTGTCGTTACTGACAAAAGTAACGGCGGTTGGAAATACGTTGTCACTGACTGGGGCACTAACAACGCCACTAACAAGCTCAACTACGTTTCCAAAAACACCTATACTTTCAACGTTGGCAATATCCGTACTTTCTACGGCGTGCCTGCCGGTGAAAAAATCCTTAAGCTTTGCTTCATCGCTCGCACTGCTGCCGGTGACGTGCAGACTAAAGACATTTTTGTAGACGTTCAGGAAAGCGGTTTCCAGATTGCGCTAACTTCTGACGCTGAATCTTACGTCATCAGTGGTACTACTACAATCAATTTCACCGTTAACACTTCACAAAACGCAAACATTTCTCTGAGCATCGACGGTACACAGGTCGCTTCTGCTTCTTCTGCTATGGAGCTAAAAAAGGCTTACACTTTCAGCGCTCGCGGTTACTATAAGGTTGAAGCTACTGCCACTGCTGGCGGTCAGACTCTCACTAAGTCTGTCACTGTCGCTTATCCTAACCCTTCTCCTGCAAAAAACTATCCGGGCGGAGTGCCTAAGATGGGTGCTGTAAAAAATGCCGACGGTAGCGTTACTTTCTGCCTCGCCGCTCCCGGCAAGTCTTCTGTTATTCTCATCCCTTCTTGGGACAACTACGAGACTCTTGACAAAAACGTCATGAGCTATCAAGACTACAACGGATACCGTTACTTCTGGACTACAGTCACCGGGCTCAACAACTCCACTGCTTACCCTTACTACTACCTCGTTGACGGTACTACTAAGGTCGGTGACCCTTACGCTCACCTCGTCCTTGACCCTTACAACGACAAATGGATGCCTTCCGACGTTTATCCCGACAAGCCTGTTTATCCTTATGATAAGTTCGACGATGTCATGCTCGCTGTTTATCAGGGCAACCTCGACGACTACAAGTTCAGCAGCTTTGAAATTCCTGACCATAAAAACCTAATCGTTTACGAGCTTCTCCTCCGCGACTTCACCGGTGAAAACAACGCTGACGGCACTGGCTCTGCTTCTGGCACTATTAAGCTCGCTACTGAACGTCTACAGCACATCATCGACATGGGTGTTAACTGTATCGAGCTCATGCCTATCATGGAATTTAACGGTAACAACTCTTGGGGCTATAACACCAACTTCTACATGGCTCCTGACAAGATTTACGGCTCTCCTAAAGAATACAAAGACTTCATAGAGCTTTGCCACAGAAATGGCGTTGCCGTTGTCCTTGACATCGTTTTCAACCAGAGCGACGGTCTCCATCCTTGGTATCAGATGTATCCTATCGCTTCTAACCCATTCTACAACGAAAACGCTCCGCACGCTTACAGCGTTCTTAACGACTGGAAACAAGACAACCCACTCGTTCAGCAGCAATGGGAAGACGCAATCAAATACTGGATGACCGCTTACAACGTCGACGGTTTCCGTTTCGACCTCGTTAAGGGTCTTGGCGACAACAACAGCTTCGGTAGCGGTACTGACTCTTACAACAGCTCTCGCGTTGCCCGAATGAAGAAGCTTCACGCCGTTATTAAGTCTGTTAAGCCTAACGGTATTCACATCAACGAAAACCTCGCCGGT
>JBJECS010000207.1:0-1924 GCA_051871335.1 Muribaculaceae bacterium
GTATTACCTGCAACTGATGGCATTTCACCGTTTTTATAGGTAATTCTGATACTCTATCCACAGTCTGGAGCATCATTTCCTCGATTTCTCCCGGCAGCCCTAAAATCAAATGCAATCCAACGTCAATTCCCGCCTTCACAGTACGCTGCACAGCATCCACTGTATCGCTCCATGTATGGCACCGGTTTATACGCTCCAATGTCACATCGTGCGATGACTCGGCGCCGTATTCAACCATCACTCGCCCCGGAAAAGCATTCATAATCGCCAATTTATCAAGCAGGTTATCAGGCATACAGTCTGGGCGCGTGCCAATTATCAGCCCATCCACGCCATCTACCGCGAGCGCTTCCTCATACATTGCCACAAGTCTGTCTATATCTGATGAATGTGTGTTTGTATAAGCCTGGAAATAAGCGAGGTAACGCATATCGGGATATTTACGCGCAAAGAAATGCTTAGCCTTTTCCAGCTGCGACGTCACACTCTCACCCCGCTGCGCAAAGCTTGGATTAAAAGCCTGATTATTGCAATATGAACAGCCACCGTAACCTTTTGTGCCATCTCGGTTTGGACATGTAAAGCCTGCATTGACAGTAAGTTTCTGCATTTTACAGTCAAAACGCTCTGCCAAATAATCGGCATAGTCACGATAGAATTTTCCCATTTTGAAATAGCTAAAAATCAAAATATCACATTGTCACAGCTTTATTCATAAGCCATGCATCGAGGATAGTAATAGCCGCCATTGCCTCCACTATTGGCACAGCGCGCGGCAAAACGCATGGGTCGTGACGGCCACGAGCTTTCAATATGGTCTCATTGCCATCTTTATCAATCGTAGGGACCTCACGCAGCAGTGTTGCCACAGGCTTGAAAGCCACGCGGAATGTGATGTCCTCGCCATTAGAAATTCCTCCTTGAATACCGCCGGAATTATTAGTTAACGTAGTAATTTTACCGTCTTTAGCAGTAAAAACGTCAATCATCTCACTGCCTCTGTGGCACGCCCCCTCAAAGCCCATTCCGTATTCAAAGCCCTTAGCCGCATTGATGCTCATCATGGCGGAAGCAAGGGCTGCATGGAGCTTGCCGAACGCGGGGTCGCCGAGTCCTGCAGGACATCCTGTAATCACGCCTGTGATAATACCTCCAATGGTATCCCCCTCGCCCTTAACTTGCATAATCAGCTCACGCATCCGGGCAGCCGTTTCGGCATCCGGACAGCGCACATCATTGCTATCAATTTCACTTAGGTCCAGCTGCTTATAATCCTTATCCAAGGCGATATTTCCCACCTGAGAAGTATAAGCCACAACATTAATGCCCACACTTTCCAAAGCCTGACGCGCAAATGCACCTGCTACCACCCGTGCTATTGTCTCCCTTGCAGAAGAACGTCCGCCACCACGATGGTCTCGAATGCCATATTTTGCAGTGTAAGTATAGTCGGCATGCGAGGGGCGGAATAGGTCTCGGATATTTGAATAGTCGGATGAATGTTGGTCTGCATTTCGCACGATAAATCCAATCGGCTGACCTGTAGTCTTGCCCTCAAATAGTCCGGAAAGGACTTCAACTTGGTCTTTTTCATTGCGTGCAGTGACGATGGCAGACTGCCCCGGGCGACGACGGTCAAGCTGCGCCTGCACCTTGTCCAAGTCTATTTCAATACCTGCCGGCATTCCGTCTATCACGCCGCCTATTGCCGCACCGTGCGATTCACCGAATGTTGTTACGGAAAATAATTGTCCAAATCTGTTCATAGAGCTGATTATTATTGGATTAAGTCTGCAACAGTGGCTTTTACATAGCCAATGAGGTCTGCCGGAGCGATTTTGAATTGCAAGCCACGCTGCCCCGCACTAACATAGATATATTCAAAGTCAAGAGCGGTGTTGTGAATAAAAACAGGAAATGGCTT
>JBJECS010000208.1:0-1922 GCA_051871335.1 Muribaculaceae bacterium
ACTTTGGTAATGAATCCTGAAACGAGCGGACGTACTTCTACGTCGGCTTTACCCTTTACGGTAGCCGGATAGGTTTTAGCCAGGTCGGCAGTTGAGAGGGTAGTCGTAACTGTTGCAATTTCCGGAGCGCTCTGCTGCATCTGCTGTGCTTCACCTCCACATGAAGAAAGCACTGCTACAGAGGCTGATGCGAATAAAGTCGCTACTGTTTGCAATACGTTTTTTTTCATCGTTGTTTTGCTTTTTCTGTTATGTTAACTATTATTTATTGTCGCTAAAATGTTCCATTTTCGGCTATTTTCATTCCGTGGGTATTACTATAACGATTTTGTATAGCCAAAAGATGAGTAATTGCTTTTTTACCAACTGCAAAGTTACGAAAAAATCGCCTAAAATGGTCAAAAATAATTATAGTTTTGACCATTTTTGCCAAAAATACATACTTTTTTGCAAAAAGCGAAATGTAAAGAGTGATGAATATTGAGTAGAGGAAAGTTATTATGCCTTGATGAGGGATATTTTGACGCTTTTGCCCTTAATTTTTTGTCCTGTAATGGCTGAGAGGACTGATTTGGCGAGTGTGCGAGGGATGGCGGCGATAGCGGAGTGGTCTTTTACAACTATTTTGCCTATTTCGGCAGGCTGAAGGTTCCCTTTCTGAATGAGGAAGCCGGCAATGTCGCCGCGGGAGATTTTTTCTTTTTTACCGGAAGAGAAATAGAGCGTTGAAAATGAGGATTGCAGCGGAATGCCTTCAAATGGTTTTGGTGTGAATTGTCGGTCGAACGCCATGTAATCCGGTATGTTTTCGCCCTCTGCGGTGATGACAAATACTGTGCCGTTGGCATCAATGCGGGCTGTACGACCGTTTCGGTGAGTATATACTTCTTCTTTGACGGGCAGGTGATAATGAATAACAGCCTCTACCTGTGCTATGTCCAGTCCGCGTGAGGCAAGGTCTGTGGAGATGAGGATGGGTGTTGTGCCGTTGTTCAGCAGGTCAACGGCAAGTTCACGGTCTTTTTGCTCGAGACCGCCGTGATACATTCCCACCGGGAATTTCCTGCGCTTCATTTCAGTGAACGTGCGCTCCACGCTCTCGCGGTGATTAAGGAAAACTATCACTTTTTCGTCGGCGGCAAATGTTGCGAGAAGGTCAGCGAGAATAGAGAGTTTGTCGCGCTCAGGTGATGGAACTTCCACAAACTGCATGCGTAGCTTTGGCTGCGCGGTGCGGTCGGTGAAATCTATTGTAGCAATATTCTTGATATTCAGGAAATCCGGCATCTCTTGCAGTATTGTGGCAGACGTAAGGACGGTGGAACTGATTTTTCGTGGCAGTTGACGTGAAATTTTCTTGATTTCATCTTGAAATCCCAGCTCAAGCGATTTGTCGTATTCGTCGAAAGTGAGTGAATATACACCTTTCAGGGTGATATATCCGCGGTTAAGGTGGTCAAGAAGACGTCCCGGAGTGGCGATAACGATATCCGGCACAGCACCATCGATAGAGCTTTTCTCATCGCTCATTCTGTGTCCTCCATATAGAGCCACTGTCTTGTATCCGGCTGCGAGAGGGCGTATTACGTCGTAAATCTGTATTACGAGTTCGCGCGAAGGTGCTATCACCACCGCTTGCACAGTGCCGTTTGGGTCGCCGATGGCTTTCAGCATAGCAATGGCGAAAGCTATTGTCTTGCCGCTGCCAGTGGGTGAGAGGAGCAGGATATTGCTTTCAGTGGCAGATGTGACGGCGAGCTGCATAGGGTTTAGCTCACTAATTCCGAGGCGTGATTTTATTGCGGAGATGATTTCAGATTTTTTCATTTTGCGAGCGGTATTTCGATGGCAAAAGTGGTGCCCACTCCAATCTCAGAGTTTAGCACGAAAATTTTGCCTCCGTGATATTGTTCGATAATTCT
>JBJECS010000209.1:0-9794 GCA_051871335.1 Muribaculaceae bacterium
TTGTCGACGTCTCTATTATCGCATTGCACCCATTTCTTGAATCATATACCGGATTACTTTCTTCAACTTCTATTTTTGTCAAACCAATGCAGCCCTCAAATGCCCCACCACCAATTTTAGTGACTGATGCTGGTATCATAATCGATGTCAAACCACTGCACCTCAAAAATGCCCCACCACCAATTACAGTAACTGATTCTGGTATTATAGTGCTTTTACAGCCTAAAATAAGTTTATTTGTCGACGTCTCTATTATCGCATTGCACCCATTTCTTGAATCATATACCGGATTGCCTTCTTCAACCTCTATTCTTGTCAAATCACTGCAGTCATCAAATGCCCACCATCCGATTTTTTTAACTGACGAAGAGATATAAACTGATGTCAAAACTCTACATTCCTTAAATGCCGAGTTTCCAATTTCTGTGACTGACTCTGGTATCTCAACCGATGTCAAACCACTGCAACCTTTAAATGCTGAATCTCCAATTTCTTTCACTGATGATGGTATTTCAACCGATGTCAAACCACTGCAGCCCGAAAATGCAGAATATCCAATTTTTTTGACTGATTTTGGTATCACAACCGACTTCAAGCCAATGCATTCGTCAAATGCATAATCTCCAATTTCAGTTACAGACTTAGGCATTTCAATCGATGTCAATCCTCTGCAGCCGTCAAATGCACTTTTTCCAATTACTTTGACTGATGCAGGTATTTCAACCGATGTCAATCCACTACAGTATTGAAATGAACCCTCCCATATTTTTTTAACCAATTTCGGTATTTTTACAGATGTCAATAATTTGCAGCCCATAAACGCATCTTTCCCAATCGCCTTGACTGATGCCGGTATTTCAACCGACGTCAAGCCACTGCAGCCGTAAAATGCAGAATCTCCAATTTTTGTGACTGATGCTGGTATTTCAACCGACGTCAAGCCACTGCAACCGCTAAATGCATAATTTCCAATTACCGTGACTGATTCTGGAATTTCTACTGACGTCAATTTTGACAACCATGAACAAATACCATCTGGTAGTATTTGCACTCCTTTCCCAAATGTCAATGATTGAATATTGCTATTTTTCTCATTTTGCGTACTCCAAACATTTGATGCCCTAACACAATTTATGGCATTAAACACCACTATTGACAAGTTATCACAACCTCCAAATGCAAAATCTCCAATTTCTTTCACTGATTCCGGTATCACAACCGACTTCAAACCACTGCAACATTCAAATGCTTGCCTCACTATTTCAGTAACTGATGCAGGTATCTCAATCGATGTCAATCCACTGCAGCCTTCAAATGCACTCATGCCAATTTTCGTCACTGATGCTGGCATTTCAATCGATGTCAATCCACTGCAGCCTTCAAATACAGACCATCCAATTTCAGCAACTGATGCAGATATCTTAACCGACGTCAAACCACTGCAGCCTTTAAATGCACCTGAACCAATTTCTGTGACTGATGAAGGTATTTCAACCGATGTCAATCCACTACAGCCGCTAAATGCATACTCCCCTATTTCTGTCACTGATGCTGGTATTTCAACTGACTTCAAGCCACTGCAGCCTTCAAATGCCCAACCACCAATTTTTGTAACCGATTCTGGAATCTCAACAGACATCAAGCCACTGCAGCCTGAAAATGCAGAATATCCAATTTTTTTGACTGATTTTGGTATCACAACCGACGTCAAGCCAATGCATTTGTCAAATGCGTAATCTCCAATTTCAGTTACAGACTTAGGCATTTCAACCGACGTCAAGCCACTGCAGCCTGAATATGCATTCTCCCCAATTTCTGTGACTGACGTAGGTATCTTTACCGATGTCAATCCACTACAGCCATCAAATGCACACTTTCCTATTTCTGTTACTGATTCAGGTATAAATGTGTTTTTACAGCCGGCAACAAGTACATTTGTCGCTGTCTCTATTATCGCATTGCACCCATTTCTTGAATCATATACAGAATTACGTGATGCAACCTCTATTCTTGTCAAACCGCTGCAGCCTTTAAATGCAGACCATCCAATTTCAGCAACTGATGCAGGTATCTTAACCGACGTCAAACCACTGCAGCCTTTAAATGCACAATCGCCAATTTTTGTGACTGATGCTGGAATTTCAACCGACGTCAAGCCACTGCTTCCTTTAAATGCCCCACCATCAATTACTGTAACTGATTCTGGTATTATAGTATTTTTACATCCAAAAATAAGTGTATTTGTCGACGTCTCTATTATCGCATTGCACCCATTTCTTGAATCATAAACCGAATTTCCTGGTTCAACTTCTATTCTGGTCAAACCACTGCAGTCTGAAAATGCCCAATGTCCAATCCTTTTGACTGATGCAGGTATTCTTACCGACGTCAAGCCACTGCAGCCGAGAAATGTATAACCTTCAATTTTTGTAACAGACTCCGGGATATCAACCGACGTCAAGCCACTGCAGTTGCGAAATGCAAAAGCACCAATTTTAGTAACAGACTCCGGGATTTCAACCGACGTCAAGCCACTACAGCCGCTAAATGCATACTCCCCTATTTCTGTGACTGATGAAGGTATTTCTACCGATGTCAATCCACTGCAATCGTCAAACACCCTCTCTCCAATACGAACGACCTTATATGTATTGTCATCATACACAACACTGTCAGGTATCACAATTTTTGAACGTACTTTTCCTTCACGAAAAATAACTGTCACAGTATTACCATTTGAATTGATTTTATAACCAAGTCTATAACCTTGATAATCACAAGAAAAATCCTTATACATAGTATTAAAAAGTTTTTATTATTTTAAATTATTTTAAATTATTTCAATTAATTATTCACATTATCCCCCCTAAATCATACCCGCTTATCGTGTTGCTTCACATCCTCACAACTGACACTCCGGCTCAGTGAGCCTCGTTTTATGGTATTTACTTTAGGCTTACTCAAGATTTTCATCTTTTTCGTTTTTTCGTTTGCAAAGATACAACATCAATACCCCCTTTGTCAATAGCTTTAATATTTTTTAACACAAATTTCTCCAATTAATTTTCAGCTATAACATTTCAAGATAATAATCTCTTAACTATCAGCCATATAGCACCTACAGCCTATTCAGTGCCTACATCTTTCCTGACAAGAACTTTCCGGTATAGCTCTTTTCACACTTCATCACCTCTTCCGGTGTGCCTTCCACTACCACATACCCTCCGGCATCACCTCCTTCCGGACCAACGTCTATCACATGGTCTGCCGCCTTTATCACGTCTACATTGTGCTCAATTATCAGCACCGTATGACCCTTGGCTATAAGGCGATTAAAAGAATCCATCAGCGTCTTGATATCGTGGATATGAAGCCCTGTCGTCGGCTCGTCAAAAATAAACAGAGTGCGCCCGGCTGTGTCCAGCGACAAATAATATGCCAACTTAACTCGCTGATTTTCACCACCTGACAGCGTTGATGACGCCTGACCTAACTTTATATACCCAAGCCCTACGTCTTGCAGCGGTTTCAGTCGCTTTACTATCCTCTTCTCAATATTTCCACTACCCTCGTCAAAGAAGTCAATCGCCTGATTTACAGTCATATTCAGCACATCATTTATATTTTTGCTCCTATACTCTATCTCAAGCACATCTCGCTTAAACCTCTGTCCATGGCAGCTCTCGCATGGGATTGTAATATCAGCCATAAACTGCATCTCCACAGTGATATAGCCATCACCCTTACATTCCTCACACCTGCCACCTTCGGTATTGAATGAAAAATATGCCGCACTGAATCCCATTTGCTTTGCAGCCTGCTGAGAGGCAAACAGGGCGCGGATTTCATCGTATGCCTTCAGGTAGGTTGCAGCATTGCTTCTCGATGACTTCCCTATCGGATTCTGGTCCACAAACTCCACCCCGTTTATCCGCTTAAGGTCGCCGCGAAGCATCTTATACGCACCTGGAGCCTCAACAGACTCCTCGAAATGACGCCTAAGTGCCTTATACAGTATGTCGCGCACAAGGGTTGACTTTCCGCTACCGCTAACACCCGTCACTACTGTCATCACGCCCAACGGAAATTTTACATCGATATTCTTCAGGTTATTCTCTCGTGCCCCCACAACCTCGATATAGTCTCTCCATTTCCTCCTACTCGTCGGCACCTCTATCTTCAGCTCACCACTCAGATATTTTGCAGTATAGCTGCGCTCTGCCCCATAAATCTTGTCTGCAGGACCTTGATACACTATCTCGCCTCCATGACGACCCGCATCCGGACCTACATCGACGATATAATCCGCAGCTCGCATTATCTCCTCCTCATGCTCTACTACAACCACCGTATTCCCAAGCCTTTGCAGGCGGCGCAATACGTTTATAAGTCTGTGGGTATCACGAGGATGAAGACCTATGCTCGGCTCGTCGAGGATATAAATTGAGCCAACAAGGCTGCTGCCAAGCGAAGTGGAAAGATTTATGCGCTGGCTTTCTCCGCCGGAAAGCGTTGACGACGCCCTGCTCAACGTCAGATAGCCAAGACCCACCTCCTGTAGATATGCCAGACGGCTTCTGATTTCTGTCAATAACCGCTTTGCTATTTTCTGCTCCGTTTCGCCAAGTGAAAGTTTGTCAAACCAGTCCGCCAGCTCTGAAACGCACATGTCGCTTAGCTCTGAAATATTCTTGCCTCCAACTTTTACGTATAGTGCCTCCTTTCTCAGTCGCTTTCCCTCACACACAGGACACTGCTTCTTGCCTCGATACCTATTGCGCAATATCGTATACTGCACCTTATACAGGCTCTGCTCAAGCATCTTGAAAAAGCCGTCTATCCCGGGGAAGCCGCCTTTTCCATGCCACAACATGTCCTTTTCATCATCAGTCAGGTCGCAATATGGCTTATGAATAGGGAAGCCTATCTCGCCGGAGACTGCAATGAGAGCATTCTTCCATTCACTCATCTTATCCCCTTTCCAGCATGCCACAGCTCCCTCATAAATCGACAGTGCCTTGTTGGGTATCACCAGGCTTTCATCTATGCCCATCACATTTCCGAAGCCGTCACACTCCGGGCAAGCCCCATAGGGGTTGTTATAATTAAACAGATGTTCATCCGGCTCAAGAAATGTCATCCCATCTGCCTCAAATCGCCGTGAGTAATCAAACTTCTCCACCGTTCCATCATTCCACACCATCAACGTCAACGAATCTCCTCCCTCAAAAAACGCAGTCTCCACCGAATCTGCCAGTCGACTCAGCTCATCTCCTTCATGGCTCACAGAAAGCCTGTCTATCATCAGCTTATAGCCATCCCCGGATGTTTCTTTCATCACATCCTCTATCGCCACAAAACTGCCACTCTTGTCAATAAATCGGCTAAAACCTCCTTTCAGGTATATTTCCGCCTGAGTCGCAAAATCTCGTCCCTCCGGCAACCGCAAATCTACCGCTATTGCCATTCTCGTCCCATCAGGATAAGAAAGTGCCTTCGCCACTACGTCTTCTATCGTATGCTTTTTCACCTCAAGACCCGAAACCGGAGAATAAGTACGCCCAATCCGGGCAAAAAGCAGACGCATATAGTCGTATATCTCCGTCGATGTTCCCACCGTACTGCGCGGATTGCGTGTATTGACCTTTTGTTCTATCGCTATTGCTGGCGGTAGACCCTTTATGTAGTCAACTTCAGGCTTCGACATCTTCCCTAGAAACTGACGCGCATACGCCGACAGGCTCTCTACATAGCGACGCTGACCCTCTGCATATACTGTGTCAAACGCAAGCGACGACTTTCCCGAACCGGACAGACCTGTGATTACTATAAACTTATTGCGTGGCAGGCTCACGTCAACATTCTTCAGATTATTGACTCGTGCCCCCTTTATCTCTATTGTTTCTGACATATTACGATTTTCTCCGTGCTTTAGGACTGCAAATTTAGAAATTTTCAACCATTACACCAACTATCTGCCTCCACAATTTGTTCCATTATTACAAATTTAGCCTTATTTATACTTGTTATGAAAAAAAAACCCCAAATATTTGGTCAGTCAAGTATAAATGGCTACATTTGCACTTGAAAATATCAACTTATTATTAATTTAATTCTAAAAATTACTACTATGGCTTACGTAATCACTGATAAGTGTGTAGCTTGCGGTACTTGTCTCCCTAACTGCCCTGTTGAAGCAATCTCTGAAGGCGATATCTACAAAATCGACCCTGATACTTGCATCGAATGTGGCACTTGCGAAGGCGTTTGCCCAAGTGAAGCTATCGTTTTAGGCTAATCACCAATTTTATCAGAATTTTTCAGTGTCGTACATCTTTCTGTGCGACACTTTTTTTATCCTATACTGTTTGCCAATACAATCCTTTTTCGTAACTTTGCACAATTTACAACCTATATGACTCATGGAACGTAATCCGCTATTTTCCATCATCACAATCACTTTTAATGCAGAGACTACTATCCCTGCAACTCTCGCCTGCGTCAAGGCGCAAACGTGCAAAGACTTTGAATACATCGTGATTGACGGAAAATCAACCGACAACACCGTCCACCTCGCTCATTCCGCCGAGATTTCCGGCACAACGATTATCTCCGAGCCGGACAAGGGATTATACGACGCCATGAACAAAGGACTACGCCTCGCAAAAGGCGAATTTGTAATCTTCCTCAACGCCGGAGACTCTTTCCATAATTCTGACTCGCTCCAAATTGCCGCTGATGCAATTTCTCAAAACCCCGACGCCGACATCTTTTATGGACAGACAGACATCGTAAACTCCGACCGCGTTAAAATTGCCGACAGGCATCTCACTGCTCCGGATATCCTCACAGCAGACAGCTTCAAGCACGGCATGCTCGTTTGCCACCAGGCTTTCATCGCAAGACGCACTATAACAGAGCCTTACAACCTCAAATATCGTTTCTCCGCAGACTTCGACTGGTGTATCCGTTGCATGAAAAAATCTCGAAAAAACGTTTATCTCGGCTGTACGCTTATCGACTACCTCAGTGAAGGCGTTACAACCGCAAATTTCAAAAAATCACTACGAGAGAGGTATGGCATTATGTGTGATTACTACGGCACTATCCCAACCACCCTCCGCCACATACAATTCCTCGCTCGGCACCTTTTACGTAAACTGTAAAATTATGGAAACCAAATATTATTTAGTAATCGACAATAACACATCCGGTCCGTTCACTCTTTCGCAACTTCGCGAAATGAACCTTGCCGACGACACGCTGATTTGGTATGACGGACTTGGCGACTGGAAAAAACTCGCCGACCTACCTATTCTCAGGAGCAGACTCTCCGAGCAGCCAACTCCCCCTTCTTTCAACGCCACTGAATTTGCAATACAAAACGGTTTCGTAAAGCAAGTTTATCAGCACATTGACCCATATTCTCAGCAATTCCCTCGACCTAACAATTACCTCGCCGAGGCTATTATTTCCGTACTTTTCTGTTTCCCCCTCGCTTTCATCGCCATTTACAAAGCTTCACGGGTAAACAAGCTATACGACGAAGGACGACACTACGAAGCTCTCGACACTGCTACTCAAGCTCGAAACTGGGCTATCGCCTCTGTCGCTCTCGGTGTTATAAATTTTATAATTGCTATTCTATAAAATGGCTAAATATATACTCAACACTTCTTTCCATATCACAGAAAGCGCAAAATTCTTGTTTGAAACTTGGGCAAAAGAGATATATATTCCTAAAGCGCTTAATTCCGGAATCTTCACAGACCACACTTTCACTCGTCTACTTGTGGATGTTGAACCCGGCACTTTCAGCTATGCCATTCACCTTCTCTGCGATGACATCAAAAAAGCTACTCGTTGGCACGACACCATCGCAGCAAGCCTAAAAAACAAACTTCACTACCAGTCCGGCAAGCAAGTAGTTTTCTTCACTACATACATGGAAATAATCTGACTCCCTTCACTATAAGACATGGACGACTCACTCCGACAATGGGATAGAATAATTATAGGCATTGACCCGGGTACTAATCTAATGGGCTACAGCATTTTAGGCATCAAAAACAAAAAGCCTCAAATGATTGCCATGGGGGTCATTGAGCTTTCTAAAATCCCGGACCACTACCTACGCCTTAAACGTATTTACGAGAGAGTTCTTTCACTCGTAGAACAATTCCTCCCCGACGAAATGGCTATCGAGGCTCCTTTCTTCGGCAAAAACGTACAGTCTATGCTCAAACTTGGGCGTGCGCAGGGGGTCGCCATTGCCGCCGCTCTCTCCCGCGACGTCTGTATCACTGAATACGAACCGCGAAAAATCAAAATGGCTATCACCGGTAATGGAGCCGCAAGCAAAGAGCAAGTTCGAGAAATGCTTAAACGTATTCTTTGCCTTAAAGAAGAAGACATCATTCCGCAACTCGACTCTACCGACGCTCTCGCCGCTGCTCTCTGCCACTTCTACGAGACTTCACGACCAATTGCCGCGCACTCCTCCGCTAAATCTTGGAAAGACTTCATTTCAAAAAATCCCGACAGAGTAAAAGGTAACTCTTAATTCATATTCCTTATGAGAAAATTTTTCATTCTTTTGGCAACTCTATTTTCACTCTCAGCTTCTGCTCAATCACTTGACATCGAAGGCGAGACAAAACACTGGGAATATAACATAAATGGTGGTCTAAACACCGATGGTTGGCAGTGGGACACCGGTATCGCTTACTATCCCATTGAGACTGTCGGATTTAAACTCGCTTTTGGCTTTGCAGGCGAAATCCACGAATTATCTGACTGGGACTTTGGGTATTACGAAGGTTATTACAACGACTACGACAAAGACTACACCGTCAGATTTAAGTTTATGCCATCCCTCGTCCTCAGAACACCACAGCTCATCAGATGGGATAGCGCTGAATGCTCTCTCCACCTGTTCGCCGAGCCTGGACTCATCTTATCTCCTGGTGCTGAAGGTAGCAGAAATGCAGAAACTGTCAGGTATAATTTCCGCGGAGGTATTAACATTCAAGCTGGTATTTTCATCGTTTCTGCCGGATACGAATACTCTAACTTTAGCCTATACTCCGGCTACCCATACAACGAACACGGACTCCCTGACAACGACAACTATACCACACACTCCGGATTCCTCGGGTTTGCCGTAAAGTTTTAGAACCCGATATTTGCTAATCCAGTGCCTTACCATGAATTAAAAGAAACACCATTAAAAAGAAAAATTCAAGGGAAAATACCACATATAACACCAATTCACTACATTTTTAGTGTGCAAAACTGCGATTTTCTCCCATAAAATTCGTAACTTTGCACATTATTTTTAAGAACCCACTTAATAATGAAAAATTTCAACGAATATAAAAGATTTAACCTTTCGGAAATCAACAAGGAAGTGTTAGCACAATGGAATGCTGAACACCTGTTTGAAAAAAGTATGACAGAACGTGAAGGATGCCCTTCTTTCGTATTTTTTGAAGGTCCTCCTTCCGCCAATGGTATGCCTGGTATTCACCACGTTATGGCGCGTACCATCAAAGACATTTTCTGCCGTTACAAGACAATGAAAGGTTTTCACGTCAAGAGAAAAGCCGGATGGGACACTCACGGACTCCCCGTTGAGCTTGGCGTGGAAAAAAGTCTTGGTATCACTAAGGAAGATATCGGACGGAAAATCTCTGTTGACGACTATAACGCAGCTTGCCGACGTGAAGTGATGAAATACACCCGTGAATGGGAAACACTAACTAACTCTATGGGATATTGGGTGGACATGAACG
>JBJECS010000210.1:0-9783 GCA_051871335.1 Muribaculaceae bacterium
GCCAGCCCTAATTTTTCATCTGCCTGCAAAAAAGTTTAGCGGACAGTAATAATTTGCTTTATTATTTCAAGTTCAGACATTCCGTTATCACTACATTCAGTGGCAAGATGGTCTCCGTCATCAGCTATCATATCAAGGTTTATGACAAGCTTTACGTTTCCCAGAGGAATAGTTGGGTTCTGACAGTAGTAAAATGCCCCGAGAAGGTTTGCTTCTTCAGCATCAAGCCAAATGAATTGCAGGTTGCATTTAGGTCGGTGTGTACTGAAATATTTGGCAAGAACGCATAGCATGGCAGTACCACTGGCGTTGTCGTTAGAACCATAGAAAATGTTATTGCATCCCATAAGTCCGAGGTGGTCGTAGTGAGCAATCAGTGTGATGACATCATTTCCCATATCTGTACCCGGCAGGTATGCGATTATGTTGTGACAGTCATGATTGGGGAGAAAATCTGCGTCAATATTTATAGTAATATTTTGAGCATCTTCCGGAAAAGATTTGTCCACTCCAATAACCGGAACTGGTGTGGTGAAATATGAGCGAGCCTTAAAGTACGGTATCAATTCGTCACTCTTTAGAATTATTCCGCCTACTTTTGTTGAATCAATTAGGCAAAGATATGGTTTATATCTCTCAAATGGGTGAGCGGGGAGAGAACAGTATTTTGCCATAATTTGCCTGCAAGTTTGCCGCTATTTAGGTATTCTATGAAATGTTCAGGGGTAATGATTGAGTCAGGTACATACTGAACTGGGTAAGTACCGTGGCATGAAGGGGAAAATTCCTTTGCTGTGAAGTCAAATGTTGGGCGTAGCGCTTTGCCATCTATGCTCACAGCCATATCGCCTCTCATTACGTTCATCGGTATCTGGAAATGCTGAAGATAGGGCAGATATTTGTCTGCATTGTCTATGTCGTTCCACCTGCCTTGGCTCGCTGGCTTTACTGCTGATTTGTATGGAGGGTATGCAGGAGTTGGTGAAGTCAATTCACTCGCCATTGGTGTTATTCCTTCAATGTCTGAGATATAGTCAATGATATATTTGGCAGCATTAATGTCACCATTGGCATAATCACTCCTACCGTAGTATTGAGGTGCTGAAATTTCATCAATAATATTGGTGAATTCTTTTTTATAGTCAGTATTCGTGCAAGAGCACAATGCAGTTGCTAAACACATAGCGAGAAATATTTTGTAGTTCATGTGAGGATATCTGTATTTCTATTATCAAGTTAAATGAAGATTGATAACTTATTGGCAATCAGTCTCATGTTTGAAAATACCAAGGAGTTTGTCAATAACTCCGGGTGCAATTTTTTTGATATCAATAGATATGTCGCGAGATAGTTTGCTGAGGAATATAATCGAGTAATTGAGCACAATGGCGATGTTTTCTTCCAGGTCTACGATGGCGTTGATGTGCCGTAGGTTTATTTTGCGGAAAGGCGAGTCGCAGCATACAGAGCCGATTTCAATGTCTCGCTCATCTATGTGTATGTGGTGATATTCCTCCGGAATGTCGAAAAGAAGGTTTATGTCAAGACAGTCAGGCGATTCGGGTCTGCTACTGTATTTATCGTATAGGTATTGTATAGCTTTTTGCGATATCATATTCTTATTTGTGGTTTAAGGATGAGATATAAGCATAATGCGAGATGTATTATATTAGCGGTCAATTATATAACTAATAAATGTGAAAAATTGTTTGAAATATTTTAAGAAAAAATGTAAAAAAATAATCCCGATGAGAAACATACCTCATCGGGATTATATAGAGAGTGATAAATTATATCCTTATGCGAGGAAGCCGAGGAGTACACCTGCAGCAACAGCAGAACCGATAACACCGGCTACGTTTGGACCCATAGCGTGCATCAAAAGATAGTTAGATGGGTCGTATTCGAGTCCGAGGTTGTTAGAAATACGCGCTGACATAGGCACTGCAGAAACGCCTGCATTACCGATAAGTGGGTTGATTTTCTGGTCCTTGCGGAGGAATAGGTTAAAGAATTTGACAAACAGTACGCCTGAAGTAGAAGCGATTATAAATGCCATAAAGCCGAGGAAGAAAATGAAAATCGTTTCTTTTGTAAGGAATGTAGTGGCTTGAGTAGAAGCACCTACAGTCATACCAAGGAGGATAGTAACGATATCGGTCAGGGCATTGCTTGCAGTCTTAGCAAGGCGAGTTGTCACGCCGCATTCGCGGAGCAGGTTACCGAAGAAGAGCATACCGAGCAGTGGAAGACCGGTAGGCACAACAAAACAGGTAAGAAGCAGACCTACGATAGGGAATATGATTTTTTCATTTTGTGAAACGGCACGTGCAGGTTTCATCTTTATAACACGCTCGTTTTTAGTGGTGAGGAGTCGCATGATAGGCGGCTGGATTACAGGGACGAGAGCCATGTAAGAGTAAGCCGAAACAGCGATTGCTCCCATAAGGTTTGGAGCGAGCTTAGATGAAAGGAAGATTGCGGTAGGACCGTCGGCACCACCGATGATAGCGATAGCACCTGCCTGGTCCGGGGCAAAACCGATAGCAAGGGCTACCATGTATGCGCCGAAAATACCGAACTGTGCAGCAGCACCGATAAGCATAAGTTTTGGATTCGCGATAAGTGCAGAGAAGTCTGTCATAGCACCAATACCTAGGAAGATAAGAGGTGGATACCAACCTGCGCTTACTCCGTTATAGAGGATATTTAACACAGAACCTTGTTCGTAAATACCGATTTCAAGTCCAGCTTCTGTGTTAAATGGAATATTACCAATCAAGATGCCGAAGCCGATTGGCACAAGGAGCATAGGCTCGAAGTTCTTCTTTATGGCAAGCCAAATGAAGAACAGACCTACGGCGAGCATGACAAAGTGAGGGAATGTGGCGTTGTAAAAGCCGGTAAATTCCCAGAACTGAGCCAGGTTCGAAACTATAAAATCACCAAAAGATTGTTCCATTTTAGATTATGTGTTCTTTTAGGGTGAGAATTATTCTATTACGAGGAGAACGTCGTCCTGAAGAACGCTGTCGCCTTGCTTAACGTTGATAGTTTTCACTACACCGTCGCGACCGGCATGTATAGCATTTTCCATCTTCATAGCCTCGAGCATGATAACAGTATCAGCAGCCTTCACGGAGTCACCTTCTTTTACTTGTACAGATAGTACAGTGCCAGGAAGGGGAGCCTTAACGGCGTTTTTGCCGCCTGAAGTGGTTGGCTTAGCGATAACTTTGTCGCCAGTCTCAGTGCGAGGAGCCGCAGAAGGACGTGGAGCAACAGAAACTTTTACAGCAGGAGCTTTTTCAAGTTCTACTTTGTAAGGTACACCATTTACTTCCACTTGCGCCATGTTGTCGTCGATGTCGCCGATAGTCACATTGTAGGTGTTACCGTTGATTTTATACTTATATTCTTTCATTTTACTTTGTCTTGAGATAAAATTAAGTCTTAAAATTATTTAGGGAGTCGGCGCATACCATAGATTTTAGAACTCCATGGAGAGTAGCTCCGGCGTACCTTGTTGATAGTGAGGATTGTAGACTCCTGGTCGTGTGCGTCGAGATGCTCGTGAAGAGCCATTACGATAGCTGCGATTTCTTCACCTGAGTCAGCAAGGTTGCCCTTAACTTCTTCAGCAGTAACGCCTTGTGATTCGCGCTTGTTTCGGCGTGCGACGGCACTACCTATTTTGCTGATGAGCAAGAAGCTCAGACAGAGTACGAGCAGCGCGGAGAATACAACGCCCATTGCCATAATAGCCATGGAAAAACCGTGAGGGTCTTGCTTTGCGAATGTTTCAATCTTATCGTTAACATCGCGGATGACGTTGTTGCTTGAAGGAGAGATGTATTTATCACCTACATCGTTACGGATTTCCCATTCTCCTTTTCCGTCGATACTACGGGCGTATGATTGGTCTGCGCAAAGAGCTGCGGGAATTGTGACTTCGTCAATCAGTGTAATACCGTCTGCGTCGTACACGCCAATCCAGTTTTCCTGTCCCGGTTTGAGGGTAAAATTCAAGTGGAACGTACCGCGGCTTGGGCATCCGTCAGCCCAGAAGATGACGTGCTGGCGCTTAGGTATGCGAGTATTGACGTCGCCCAGAGGTACAGGGTATTTTTTCGGATTGCTCTTGTCGTCAGTGATGTAAACGCTGGAGATTTCGAGGGGAGCGTGAGTGGAGTTGAAAAGCTCAATCCAAGCATGACGCTGACCGAAATCGTCTATAGCGTTGTTTTCATTGATGACCATCACCTCGTTGATTTTCAGTCCGCTACGGCTCTGTGCGAAGACGTTTGCTGAAAAGGCAAAGAGAGCGATGATTAATATTAATAAACTCTTTTTCATCTCATTACAATGGAATGTTGCCATGTTTCTTGGCAGGATTTACTACCTTCTTAGTTGCAAGCTGCTGGAGAGCGCGGATGATGCGGAAACGAGTGTTTCGAGGTTCGATAACGTCGTCGATATATCCGTATTTAGCAGCGTTGTAAGGATTGCAGAAGAGTTTGTTGTATTCTGCTTCTTTTTCTGCGAGAACCTTTGCAGGATCTTCGGCAGCTTTAGCTTCCTTAGCGTAAAGCACTTCTACAGCGCCTGCGCCACCCATAACAGCAATTTCTGCAGTTGGCCATGCGTAGTTCATATCGCCGCGCAGCTGCTTACAGCTCATCACAATGTGGCTACCACCGTAGCTCTTGCGGAGTGTAACTGTTACTTTTGGCACTGTTGCTTCACCGTAAGCGTAAAGCAATTTAGCACCGTGGAGGATGACAGCGTTGTATTCTTGTCCTGTGCCAGGGAGGAATCCAGGAACGTCAACAAGTGTAACAAGTGGAATATTGAAAGCGTCGCAGAAACGTACGAAGCGAGCACCTTTGCGTGATGCGTTGCAGTCAAGAACACCTGCGAGGTATTTAGGCTGGTTAGCAACGATACCAACGCTCTGACCGTTGAAGCGAGCGAAACCAACGATGATGTTTTTAGCATAGTCGCGCTGTACTTCAAGGAACTCGCCGTTGTCGATGATAGCACCGATTACCTCATACATGTCGTATGGGCGGTTTGCAGAGTCAGGAATGATTTCGTTGAGAGAATCCTCGAGTCTGTCAATAGGGTCTGTACATTCTACGAGCGGAGCTTCTTCAAGGTTATTTTGTGGAATGAAGCTGAATAGCTTACGAGTGATTTTGAGAGCGTCTTCGCCGTCTTCAGCAGCGAAATGAGCTACACCACTCTTTGATGAGTGAACTTCAGCTCCGCCGAGAGCGTCTTGGCTAACATCTTCACCAGTTACAGTTTTTACAACTTTTGGTCCGGTCAGGAACATGTAAGAAATTCCTTTTGCCATGATAGTGAAGTCTGTGAGTGCAGGAGAGTAAACAGCACCACCAGCGCAAGGACCAAGAATACATGAAATCTGAGGAATAACACCGGATGCCATGATGTTGCGCTGGAAGATTTCAGCGTATCCTGCGAGCGCGTTAATACCTTCCTGAATACGAGCGCCACCAGAGTCATTAAGTCCGATAACAGGTGCGCCCATCTTCATAGCCATATCCATGATTTTGCAGATTTTGAGAGCCATGGTCTCAGAAAGGCTACCACCGAATACGGTGAAGTCTTGTGCAAAAACATAGACAAGGCGACCTTCGATTGTACCATAACCGGTTACAACGCCGTCGCCTAAATATGATTTTTTGTCTTGTCCGAAGTTAGTACAACGGTGACGAACAAACATGTCGAGTTCTTCAAAACTGCCTTCGTCAAGGAGTTGAGCGATACGTTCACGAGCTGTGTATTTACCGCGTTCATGCTGTTTGTCGATAGCTTTTTGACCACCACCGAGGCGTGCCTCTTCGCGTAGTGCAATAAGCTCTTTTACTTTTTCAAGTTGACTGCTCATTTTGTAAAGTGTCTTTTTATATGTGATTGAAATAATTTACGGAATATTAGCAACCGCATTTTTTAGGGTTTTCGCAAAGCTCAACGAGTGTTCCTACAGTTGATTTTGGGTGGAGGAATGCGATGTTAAGTCCTTCAGCACCTTTGCGAGGAGCCTTGTCTATGAGTCGGCAGCCTTTGCCTTCAGCCTCAGCCAGAGCATTAGCCACGCCGTCTTCAACAGCAAAAGCTACATGTTGTATTCCGCCGCGACCACCGTTGTTTGCGATGAATTTAGAAATAGCGCTGTCTTCTGCAGTGCCTTCGAGGAGCTCAATCTTAGTCTGACCAACCTGGAAGAATGCTGTGCGTACTTTCTGGTCTGCAACTTCTTCGATAGCGAAGCATTTAAAACCGAGGATGTTTTCGTAGAAAGGAATAGCCTCATCAAGTGATGGAACTGCTATACCGATGTGTTCAATATGAGAAATATTCATAACAAATGGTATTATTTTGTAAATAAATAAGTTAATAATCAGTTAATTACGCTCAAAATCGAGCGGAGTGTATCTCTCGGATACACTTCACCCTCTTTTTCACGATGCAAATTTAACAATTTTATCCCACATTTTACCTACATTTATAAAACTTTTTTATTTCCATATTCCGCTATTATTGGTAATTTAAGTAAATATAGTGGTATTTTCGGCACAATCATTCCGTTTTGGTGTCTATTTAAAATGTGTGGTAATCAAGTCTTTTGATAAAGGCTTATTTTTAGAAATGAATTGCGGAATAAGTGCTTTTAATGAATATTTGAGCTTGTCATAATATGATGTTAAACAAGTAGCCTGAGATGATGATAAAAAGAGTGATAGTGGAGAAAAATATGGCTATCAGTCGCCATGTCATCACTTTTTTAAGTAGAGTGGCTTCAGGCAGAGATAAACCTACAACAGCCATCATAAATGAGATTGCAGTGCCGAGTGGAATACCTTTTGCTACAAATACCTCAATGACGGGGACTATGCCTGCTGCATTTGCATACATTGGTACGGCGAGTATAACGCTAAGAGGTACTGCGAACCAGTTGTCGCGCGACATGTATTGAGCAAAAAAGTCTTCAGGAATGAAACCATGCATAAAAGCGCCGATGCCAATGCCTAACAGAACATACAGCATAACACCGCGTACAATCTGCCATGCGTCGTTTATGATGGAGGGAAGTCTTTTAAAGAAAGAAGTTTTTTCGCTCTCCCATTCAGTGGATTGCTGCTGTGATTGTGCTTGTACTTTTTTTACCCAGTCGCTTAGATATGGCTCTAAGTGCATCCTCCCCAAAGTAAAACCTCCAATACAACCTAATAGAATGCCGCTTACGACATATATCACGGTTGCTTGTAGCCCGAAAGACCCCAAAAACATTGCCACAGCCACCTCGTTTACTAAAGGAGAGGTGATTAGGAATGCAAGTGTAACGCCCAGTGGGATGCCTCCTTTTACAAATCCGATAAATAGTGGTATTGACGAGCAGGAACAAAATGGGGTTATTGCGCCAAAAACAGATGCTAAAAGGTATTGCAGCCCATAAAGTCTATGATTTACGAGGTAATTTCTAAGTCGCTCTATTGGAAAATATGCATTGACTATCCCCATTATGTTGCTGATGAGAAATAGCAGTAAAAGTATTTTTATACTGTCGTATATGAAGAAATTTACAGCACTGCCTATTGCGGTTGCGCTGTCTAAGCCCATAATTTGATATACGAGCCAGTCGGCTAAGCTTTGTATCATATTGTGGATAAATGCGGCATATTAACCGCTAATTAGATTTGAAAATTAGTGGTAATTGTTGTTGCAGTGCCTAATTTATTCCCAAAATCTGTTTAATCTCAGATTCGGTTGGCACCTTGCCTTTTATCACCACTTTACCATTTAACACGACAGCCGGTGTAGTCATGATATTGTAGCTCATTATTTCCTCAATGTCTTCAATTTTAGTGAGTTGTGCATCGCAACCGTTGTCTTTTATCACTTTTTCAATCACTGAAAAAGTGCTCTTGCATTTAGCACAGCCGGGACCAAGCACTTTTATATCTATCGTTTCTTCAGTGTCGTTGTCAGCTCTATGAACGGTCCTGTCATTACTATCTTCCGGCGATACTTTGTGTTTGTCTTCGCATGAACATTTGCAGGGTTTTAACGAGAATAGGGAAGCCCAGAAACCTCTTTTTTCTTTATTATCCATTTTGTTATAAATAAAATATATATGCGTAATATAATCCAATGATGATGAAAAGGAAGGCAACAATGCGGTTGAGCCACTTTTGGAATACCTGTATCTTGCGATAAAAACCACCTATTTGTGATATACTGTATGCGATGACCCACGCGACTGCCACAACGGGCAGTCCTGTGGCGAGAGCATAAACAATAGGTAGGGCATATCCGCCGGTGACTGATGCTGATAGAGGGATTAGCATGCCGAAATAAAACAGTCCGCTTGTAGGGCAAAATGCCATTGCGAACAATACACCCAGCATCAGGCTGCCCCATTTGCCTCGAAGGCGTTCACTGCTCCCAGACGCACTAATGCCAAAGCGAGATAAAGGAAGTCTGTCTCCAAACAACATAATCAATCCCATGATGATTAGTACGGGGCTAAGTAACATCTCTCCCCATTGGCTAATCTCAGACTGCAAGTCAAAGGTGTCAGCACCTGTTTGCAGCATATATATGAGTAAACTTCCGAGTAACGTGTACGCAATTATGCGTCCAAAGGTGTATAGAAGCCCATAAATGAAAATGCGGCGTTTGCTTTCTATTTCTTTGCTAATAAAACCAATTGCTGTAATGTTTGTGGCGAGGGGGCAAGGGCTTACAGCTGTCAGCAGTCCAAGAATGAATGCCGTCAGTATGGGTAATTCGCTGCTTTCAAGCCAAGAGTGAAGAATGTCCATTTGTGGCTATTTTAATTGTCTCTTAATTTCCTCTTTTATACCTTTCTTAAATTCGTCTGGATGGTTTCTGGCATTCTTGAAAGCGAACTGGGTCATATTGTGGCACTTTTCCTTGCCTTCTTTCCACTCGTTAACAAACAGCGAAGACCATGATACACGATATTTTTTTGCTATCTTAGCCCCTTCGTCAGTGGTGATGTCTATAACCTTAAACACAACCTTGCCACTTTTCATTTCA
Organism: Muribaculaceae bacterium; assembly: GCA_051871335.1. Classification (GTDB taxonomy): domain Bacteria; phylum Bacteroidota; class Bacteroidia; order Bacteroidales; family Muribaculaceae; genus CAJUPY01. Next base: position 9,091 of record JBJECS010000210.1, read on the forward strand.
TTTGCAAAGTCTTTTTCAACCACTTCGCGCGCAAGCTTCTCTATGGCGCAGCACGTGACGCATCTCTGCTTGCCGTGAAAATAGATTACTTCCACAAGGTCTTTTGCTTTTGTCTGTGCCATTGCGGTGATGGCGAACAGGCTAATTGTCATAAATATTATTTGTCTCATAATTGTATGTTGATAGTTGTTTGTAAAATTACGAACATATTTTGCAAAAAAAATAATTAGCAACAGCTTTCTTTTTTACATAGGCATTGCCCGAAAAATCCTCCGAACAAATCTTTGGCGAGCAGCCAGTTGTCTTTGTTAATGCAATATTTGACTTTTGGAGCTTCCACTTCTCCCTGAATAAGCCCGGCATCCTTAAGTTCCTTTAAATGCTGTGATACAGTGGCTTTGGATATAGGAAGCTCCTCATTGATATCACCGAAGTAGCAAGTTTCTTGCTTTGCGAGAAACTGTAGTATAGCTATACGTGCAGGATGCCCCAATGCCTTTGCAAATCGGGAGAGCTGTTCTTGTCTTATGCTATATTCTTTCGTTGCCATAATATATTATTTGTTTGCAAAATTACGAACAATATTTGAATTGGCAAAATTATTCTCTTATTATATTGTGTTAATTTATCTTACTGAAAATAAAAGAGGGTGTATCAAAATTAAGTTATTTGGTACATCCTTTCTTTATATGT
>JBJECS010000211.1:0-9782 GCA_051871335.1 Muribaculaceae bacterium
TGATTTTTCTTATACACCGGGCGTAAAAATTTATCTTTTTTATGTACCTTTGCAAGATGAACATAATAGGCAGATGAAAAAGATAATTATCATATTTTTTGCGGCAATGTTGTCGCTGACAGCTTTTTCGCAGACAGACAGCGTGAAAGTGGAGGTGTTGCGTCCAGTGACATCCGCCTACACCCTTGAGGCGGGGTGTGCGCGAGTGACAGATACCTATCTCTCTCCGCTGAAATATACGGGACTAACAGCAGCGTTTGGGTATGAGCGACTTCAGGCGATGAAATTCAGTCCTGAGAATTGGATAATGCAACTGAGGCTGAATGTGGGCATGGATTATATGGAAAATCCTGCGAAAAACGTGGATATGTGGGGTTTTGGCGGAAATGTGTCATGGGGTATGCAAAGGCGATGGCAAGGAGTGAGGTGTTCGGGACTCAACCTGTCTGTTGGCGGGAGTGCGACACTGAACCTTGGTGCTTTATACTCAACGAGGAACGGCAATAATCCGGTTTCCGCCAAAGTGTCTTGGACAGCAGACTTGACGTGTATGGCGACATATAGTTTCCGCATAAAGTCGCTGCCGGTGACGGTTCGCTATCAGCCAACGTTGCCGCTCATTGGCGCATTTTTCAGCCCGGAATATGACCAGCTTTATTATGAAATATACAAAGGCGATTCGGATGGCGTAGTACATTTTGCGCAACCGTTTTGCTATTTTTATCTTGACAATCTGCTGACGGCTGATTTCCGTTTTGGAGCGACGTCGCTTCGCATTGGCTATCATGGCACAGTCACTTCAACGGAGGCGCATCACCTTGTCTGCAATATGGCAACTCATTCATTTGTAGTGGGTATATCCGGTGAGTGGCTGAGTCTGTCGCCCGGGAGAAAAATTTCAGAAGAAACACGAATAATCTCAGCGTATTACTAAGAAACATGTTTTGGCATTGACATGCTTAAAGTTGTATTAAATTCTCAAATTTGTATATGAGTAATTATAATTTTGAATCGTTGGCGCGCCTTATAGAAGGTAAGGAGAACGGACAAGTAGAATTTAAAGAAACTACCGGTCAGTTGGAACGAAGTATGGAAACAATTTGCGCATTTTTAAATGGAAATGGAGGCACAATATTGTTCGGCGTTGCTGATAATGGAAAAATAATTGGTCAAGAAGTCAGTGACAAAACAAAACGGGATATAGTAGAAGCAATAAGCCGTATTGAGCCAATGACAAAGGTGGAAACTTCCTATGTCACGTTACCTGACAGCGGAAAGAAAATTATTGTTTTGCATGTTGAAAAAGCAGAGAAAGGACGTCCATTTACATATAAGGGGAGGGCATATATGAGAGTGGAAAGTGTCACTACAACTATGCCTCAATCGAAGTATAATGAGCTGCTTATTCAGCGAGAGCAGGTAAATCACGGATGGGAAACGTATCCTAATCATCGTCTAAAGATTTCAGACTTGGATGAAGATGAAATTTTCAAAACAGTCCGCCTCGGCGTTCAGAGCGGGCGTTTACCTGAAACAACAGGCTTTGAAGTTTCAGTCATTCTTGAAAAGCTTAATTTAATTGAAGATGGAATGCTTAAAAATGCAGCAGCGGTATTATTTGCGAAAGGGCGTTTGGTGGATTATCCTCAAAGTCTTTTGCGTATGGCACGTTTTAAAGGTTACGACAAGTCTGTATTTATTGATAATCAACGCATACATGGCAACGTTTTCCAATTATTGGATGCTGCGATGTCGTTTATATTCAAACATCTTGCATTGTCTGGAACAACGGAGACTCTTGAAAGAGAGGAACTTTTGGAAATACCATACAAGGCGATAAGGGAAGCTGTGGTAAATAGTTTATGTCATAGAAATTATCGAGAAGAGGGAGGGTCTGTTGCAATAGCTATATATGACGACCGTGTTGAGATTGAAAATCCCGGCACATTTCCGTCAGGATGGGATATTGACAGGATAACATCAGAACATAGTTCAAAACCCAGCAATCCTTTAATTGCCGATACGTTGTACATCAGACAGGTATTGGAGAACTGGGGTAGAGGAATAAGGCTGATGATAGATGAATGTAGAAATGTGGGACTACCAGAACCAGAGTTTAGGATAGCCCAAGATGAGGTCAAGGTAATTTTCAAGAGGATAGTGACAGGACAAGCAACGGGACAACCTACAGGACAAGCAACGGGACAACCTACGAGACAAGTTTATTCCCTTATTAGATGTTTAGGAAGGCAGGAACTTTCCGTAAAAGAAATTATGAAAAAGATGTCGTTAAAGGGCAGGTATAATTTCCTGAAATTATACCTATATCCAGCGCTTGAAGAAACACTTGTAGAGCAGACTCACCCTGACCGGTCTAATCACCCAAATCAAAAATATCGTTTGACATCGAAAGGGAAGGGGTATCTGTAAAGGGGCAAGTTTTGTTTGCGTATGAGCAATAAAAATATTGTGTTGAATAAGCTAAAGTTGAGGAAAAAATGTTTGAAGGAAAATATAAATATATTGTAAAATATGCAGGTATGAGATTTATCTTATTTTGTATAACATGTTTAATTGTCATAGTGCCAACGTCTTGCCATGACGTGGAGGAGTTTGAAAATGACCCGAGGGGGAATTTTGAGGCGTTGTGGACAATCCTTGATGAGCATTATTGCTTTTTCCGTGAGAAGGGGATAGACTGGGATGAAGTTCACGACCGATATTCGCGTCAAATTTCGCCCGAAATGACGCAGCGAGAGCTGTTTGATGTCTGCAGTGCGATGCTGGATGAGTTGAAGGACGGACATGTAAACTTGACATCGTCGTTTGACGTGTCGTACTATTCAAAATGGTGGAGCGACTATCCGCAAAACTATGATAAACGTCTTGTGGAGGAGCATTATTTCAATTTTGACATGCGTCAGGCGTCAGGGCTGAAGTATGGAGTTCTGAAGGAAAATGTGGGGTATATCCGCTATTCGTCTTTTTCAATGCCTGTAGGAGAGGGAAATCTTGATGCGGCATTGAGTTATCTATCTACATGTCAAGGTCTTATAATAGATGTTCGTGATAATTCCGGCGGAGATATAACGAATGTAGACCCAATAGTGGCGCGATTTATTACGGAGCGTCACCTGATGGGGTATATGGTTCATAAAAAAAGCCCGTCGCGGAATGATTTTTCAGAGCCCTACGCCTATTATCTTGACCCGGCGGAGGAGGGGAGAGTGATGTGGGGCAAGCCGGTTGCCGTGCTTGTCAATCGCTCAACTTTTAGTGCGGCAAACAATTTTGTGTCAGTGATGAAATCGCTTCCGAATGTGATAATAGTGGGCGACGTGACTGGAGGCGGCTCAGGGATGCCTTACACGTCAGAGCTGCCGGTTGGTTGGGGAATACGCTTCTCTGCGTGTTCCGTTCTTGACGGCAATGGTGAAATCACAGAGTTTGGCGTCAGTCCGACTGAAGGATTTAAAGTAGACCTTGACCCGGAGGAGGCTCTTGTCGGGAAAGATACGATGCTTGAGGCAGCGATAGGGTATATTAAGGGGAAAAATTGAAGATTAAGAAAAAAAGATTTAGAGGCTCTAAATGTCTTTGGAGATAAAGTCAAGGCGAGTGGGGTCGAAGGTGACGTTGCGACCGTAGAAAAGAGCTTCGAGAGGAGAGCGTGCGGCAATGATTTCTGAAGCTGTGCCAGAGAAGAATTGGCGGTGAGCAGAGATAAGCCATAGATTGTCTGCAATGGCGAGAGACTGGCTGATGTCGTGAGTGGAGACGAGAATTGCTTTTCCGTTGTTAGTGGCGAGAGTTTTTAGCAGTGAAAGGGTTTCGATACGGCTTGCGGCGTCGAGGAAAGAAGTTGGTTCGTCAAGAATGATGATTCGCGTGTCTTGAGCTAAAGCTCTGGCAATCATGACTTTCTGCCTTTCTCCGTCGCTGAGTGTTGCAATGTGGCGAGGTGTGTAATCATTAATACCGACGGAAGAAATGGCGTTTTTTACAGCTTGTTTGTCTTTGCGCGAAAGTACTCCGAAAAATCCTGTATATGGGTAACGGCCGAGACTAACGACTTCATCAACTGTCAGTGCGCCTACAGATGTGTAATCGGTGTTTACTATGCTGATGATTTTTGCTAATTCGCTGCGTGACAGGTCTTTGATGTCTGCGATGTTGTGCAATGAGACACATCCTGCCAGTGGCGGCTGAACTCCGCAAAGAGTGCGGAGCAAAGTGGATTTCCCTGTGCCGTTAGCGCCGAAGAGACATGTGAGTTTACCCTCTTCGAGGCAAAGGTTGAGGTTTTCAAGTACTATATTTTGTTTTCCGTGGACAGAATAGCCAACAGTGAGAGATTTAGCCGTCAGTATATTATTATTCATGACTTTAGTTGAAGTAATGGAGGCGTTTGCGCTCGATGATAATGTAAATGATGATAGGCACTCCGATGATTGGAGTAATAGCGTTAAGCGGCAGCACCTCGGTCCTGCTGGGGAGAATGGAGAGCAAAGCGCAAAGGAGCCCAATAGCAGCACCGCAAAGCATAGTGGCAGGTACGATAACGGAATGGTTTGAAGTGCCCATTACCATTCTTGCTATGTGTGGCACTACAAGTCCCAGGAAACCGATAGGTCCGCAAAAGGCAGTAACGACTGCTGTAAGGAGACCTGAGATTAGCAGGATTACGTTTCGGGTGTATGTGATGTTCAGCCCCATGCTTTCAGCGTATCTGTTTCCGAGGAGAAGAGCATTGAGTGGCTTAATAAGCAAAATGGCACCGATGAGAGAAGGGACGGTTATCAGGCAGAAAACCGGCATCTTATCCATGGTAACTCCGGAGAAATTTCCGAGCCCCCAAATCATGAAAGAGTGTACACCCTCCTGTGTGGCGAAAAAGTTGAGCAATGAAATGGCTGAAGAAGTGAGATATCCGACGAGTATGCCAACGATGAGTAGCATTGCGGTGGATTTTACTATTGTGGAGAAAATAAGCAGCAATAACATTACTACAAGGGCGCCAATGAGAGCTCCTCCAACGATAGCCATGTAATAAGTAGCGCCGAATGCGGAAACTGTGCCACCCAATGCCAGCATTACGATAGCGACGCCAAGGCTTGAGCCGGTGGAGATACCGAGGATAGACGGTCCGGCAAGGGGATTGTTAAAAGCTGTCTGCAAAAGCAGTCCGGCAACGGATAGAGATGCTCCTGAAAAAACGGCGGTGAGAGCCATCGGCAGGCGAGACTCCACAACAATCAGCCTCCATACTTCGCTCTCCACATCCATCCCGAAAAGAGCCTTAACCACTTGTATTGCAGGGATATCCACCGAGCCAAATATCAGGCATGCCGGGAACAGGACGAGAATAATGAGCGATAGTATTATGAATTTGAGCTTGGTCATTGTTTAGCGGGCTTGTAGTAGTATGTTTCTTCTCCCGGGAGACTGTCTGGTGCAAAAATTATGATATAGTCTCTCAAAAGACGCTCAGGGTGAAATGGATAGTCTTCAAAGAAAGTTGAAGTAGAAGTGTCGACACCATAAATGCCACCATTTTTGTAAGCGTCGAAATTTGTGTTTAAAGAATAGTTGTCTTTTAGCGTTTCGAGAGTCAGCTCGTAGCCATAAGTCTTTACAAACCAAAACTTTGCATCGTGAGCCTTGTCGTAAACTGAAGCGAAGTCGAGCTGAAGAGAGCCGGTGGAATTGTCGTCGCTCCAAGGGTATTCACCACCTGCGTCTCGAATCATCTGCGCCATGTAGCTGTTACCACCGGGGACGTACCAGACGCCAGATGTCATACACTCGGTTATTACTTTCGGGTGAACTGACGGGGCTTTAGCCTTAAGAGCGTCATACTGCGTGACAGTAGCCTGAAAAATGGAGTCGGCTGTAGCGTAATTACCATAAAGAGCGCCGATGAGCTTAATCCATTCAGCTCTGCCGATGGGAGATGTTTCCATATAGTCCGCCATGTCGATAACGGGAATGCCAAGGTTGTCAATGACTCCGTGTCCTGCGTTCTGATATGGACTTGTGAGTATGGCGTCAGGGTGGCAAGCCATGATAAGTTCTGCATTTGGTGAGAGTGCTGAACCGACGTCGGTTATGGTACCGTCTTTGAGTCCGGATATGATATAATCTTGTTTGTAATATTCTGCGTCTGAAACGGCTTTAACAGCCTCAATGCATCCGATTTCGTCAATAGCGGAAGCGAAAACGGTGGAATAAATAAGACTGTTTTTCAGCGGGACGGTGATGCAAGTTCTGCCGGGGATTTTTGTGCTACAGTCTTTGACGAGTGCGAGTTGCTGTAAAAAAGCAGTTGTGTCCCAAGGGTTGATAATGTCGACAGCGATAAATTCACCGCAGTCTACCATAGTCAGGAGGTCTGAATGCAAGGTGAGGGTATCACCTTGTATATCGTATTTTTCGGAGCTGCCGGTGCAGGAAGCAAGTAAGGCAGCTGAAGCTAATAAAAATATGTTTTTTTTCATTTTTAATCTTAAAGTTTGTGCAAAGTTACGAAAAAAAACTTAGTAAAGAGGGTCAATGGCGATGTGAAAAAGAAAATACGATTATTATTTTTTCAATATTTCCCAATGTCCGCCAAATTTGGGTCCGGTATGCTTAATAATACCAGAATCCCTCAATTTTTTTAATTGTTTTTCAACGGCTCGTGAAGAAATGCCTATTAACGCAGCAATTTCGGAAGCAGATATATTAGGCTTTTTCCCAATTAATGCAAGTATTTTCTCCGCATTATTTACTTTTGTATCCGAACTTGTATCCGAACCTGTATCCGAACCAGTAGCATTAAACTCAAAATCAGGATTGCAATTTTCATGAATAGGAATGGTTACAACAAAAGAAAGCCTATCGTCGGTAGTTTCAAAAATGGCATGCGGAGAGCCGTTTTCAGCCTTTATAAATTGATAGCAAATATAATCATTTTTTTCTGAGATATTGGTGTTAATGGTTTATTTTAGATAGATTAACATTTTTTGTGCGAATGTTACAATAATTTAGACTAAATTTGCAAAGAATATGGGTACCGTATTCTTATGAATGGCTGTGGTGCGCGCACAGAATTGCCGGTGACAGGAGATGTGATGTGTAGGCGCCTGAAAGCCAGGAGAATAATTTATGAAACGTGAACTGATATATATAATAATACTACTGTTATCGCTGCCAGAGATTAAGGCTGAAGTGATTGAGTTAGGCGGGCGAGAATACGAGAAGACGACAATAACGGAGCGTATTCTTGCACCGGGAGTCAAGTTTCAGAGGGTAAGGCTTGAGGAGTATCCACTGAATATCAGCATATTGACGGTGGATATGAATAATCCGTATAATCGCGTGGAGACTATGCTGGCACATGATGCGGTGTATCAAAAGGAAACGCTGGAGGAAGCTGTGGTGCGCCTGAGCGAAGATGGCAGAAAGGTGGTGGCAGGAGCGAGTGCGAATTTCACATGTGTGGAAAATCAATTTCCTCAGAGCGACTGCTTAATAGGGGCTTGTTATAATGGCTGTATGCGAAACAGCGTAATAGCGTCTGAAACGAATATGGCGTCTGATACATGGTGTGGAGGCTATACAAAGACGGGTAATATGCTGATAGATACGGAGAAAAATGTGTATATAAATTCGTGGCCGTATTATGGTTTTGTGCGTAGCACAAAGACGGGAAACCAGATGATATATCAGGTGAACAAGGTGTGCCGAAATAATGAGCTTGCGTTTTATGACCAGTGGTATCCGGCGGATAAATTGTTTATGCCGGTTGATACGTATAAGGCAGAAGATGGAGAAACGCATTTTATACAGACAGACGGGGTATCGACTGAAATCTATTTGATGAAAGATGATGAAAGCGACTGGATATCAGGAGATAACATGGAGTTTACAGTTATGGATATACGTCGAAATCGTGAAACCGGAATGCGCGGAGGCTATGATGCCGCGATAGTGGTGCGCGGTGCGACGCGAGATGCGTTTAATCGAGTAGAGGCGGGAGATAAGCTTACGATATTGTATGGATGGTCCAGCCTGATGAGCGGAGAGGGAATAAAGCCGATGCTTGAGCAGGCAATAGGAGGCAATACACTTGCGATGAGCAGTGGGGAAATTAATATGACGACATATAGCCAGGAGGAAAATATGACAGAAGACAGCCGTTGCTGCTATGCAACGACAGCTGATGGAAGAACTCTGGGTATATTTGTTGTAGAGAAGTCTAAAAATTCGTGGTATGGCGAATCTGTAGGCTGCAAGGTGGATGAAATGTGCAGTATAGCAAAGCATTATGGCTTTACAGAGATGATAAACTGTGACCCGTCTGTTGCTCAGATGGTGGTGGAAGGTTGTCGGTCAAGTGCGACAGCGGATGGCAATCCAATTCCGGTTGCAAATGGAGTGGTGGTATATGACCTTGCTCCGAGGAGTGAAGAGACAGAGAGGATAGAATTTGAGAAATATGACATAGATGTGGCGGCAAATACTGAATTTCGACCGATGCTGCTTGCGTATAATGAGTATAACTCGCTGATAGACAAGAATGTAAAGGGATTTACTCTGACATGTGACCCGGCACTTGGAACCTGTGACGGTGAGATTTTTAAGGCAGGGAAAATGCCTGCAACAGGCTTATTGACAGCATATTATGATGGCTGCGAGGTGAGTAAAGTGATAAAAGTGAGTGAAAATGGCGGTGTTGAGGCAGTGATAGGTGAAAACGACGCATCGGTGAGAATATATCCTAATCCGATACGGAGTGGTAATTCGCTGAATATCAGAGCTTCAAGTGATATACAAAGAATTGGAATATACAGCCTTTCCGGAACAGAGATATTGTCTATTTCTGGTAATGGCAATGAAATGGCTGTGATGCTCCCAAATCTGTCGCAAGGGATGTACCTGGCACGGATATTTACGGCTAAAGGATTGGAAATAAAGAAGATAATAATAAACTGAAACAAACACTAAACAAAAAAACCATGAAACGTTACTTAATTGCGTTATTCGCTGTAATGGCATTTATGACATCCAAGTCTCAGGTTGTCAAAGTGTTATCTACAGAGCCACTCCTGAAAGGAGTGGAAAGCGAGATGTATCATCCTGTGATAAGTTCGGGTGGTGAGTACTTGCTGTTTACGAGTGTAAACTACACAGGGCTGAAAGTCTATGACTTTGCCAACAACGTGACCACAAAGATTTCAGAAGAGCCGCGTGCGGGGTTTATGCCGGCATTTTCGGGTTCTGAGGTAAAGTATGAAACAAAGGCACGCGGGACATTCGGCAGAGGAGCCATAGCGACAAAGACATTCAAACTTGAAAGGAGTGTAAAAACGTCGGCAGTGGCAGTGCGAACCGAAGGCAGTAAGCTGTTCATAAGTCGCAACGGAATAGAAAAATCTTATACGCCGGTGGAAAGCGGAGCAGGCTATCTTTGGGAGTCAGTTTCGCCAGACGGCAGCAAGGTGATGTTTTTCGCAGCAGGGAAGGGTATAGTAATTACAGACCTTGACGGCAAAGTATTGTCAATGCCGGGCAAGTATGAGTGTCCGGTATGGCTTGGAAGCGATGCAATAGCCGCCATGAATGCTACTGATGACGGTCATCAGTATCGTTCATCGCAAATTGTGGCTCTGAGCATTGACGGCAAGAAGGTACAACATCTAACAGCTCCGGAGTCAATGACGATGTATCCGACAGCGACAGCTGACGGCAGCGTGATAGTTTATGGCACTATAGACGGAAGACTTTACAAAATGAATTTG
>JBJECS010000212.1:0-9737 GCA_051871335.1 Muribaculaceae bacterium
TATATATGTCAAAGAAATAACTCTTGATAATGGCTCTTTTTTATCTTCTTTAGAGTCTTTTGTGTCCTTGTCTTTTTTGTCTGCTTTATCCTTGTTTTTCTGTTGCTCCTTGTAGATTTCGTAGTCTTCTTCGTTAAGGCAGGATTTATCGTAAGCCTCGCGGTTTAAGAATATTATGAAAATGTCTTCCTGAGAGCCCCAAGATGCGTGATTTCGCATACCGTAGATTTCAGACTGATATATTATGGCGTTGCCGTCGAGTACCCAGCGAGGATTGCTGTCGGTGTACCCGCTTTGAGTTAGGTTATGCACTTCGCCCGTTTCAGTATTTATTACAGCAATGTCTGTGTATGGAGCATGCATATTGTCAACAATTTCTGTTAGAATCCATTTGCTGTCGGGCGACCAGTAGTAAGAAAATCCTCTTCCATGATATGGAACTAAGCTTCCATCAGTGAGCTGACGAGATTTGCCGCTCTTTATATCCATAATCATAAGTTTGTCGCGGTCTTGGATATATGCCATTTTCTTTCCATCCGGCGAATATTGCGGTCTGCAGCGTTCCGTCTTGTCATTGAGACTAAATAGAGGCTTTTCATCAAGGGTGGTGGCCACGGAGAAATATGGGTCTTCGTGTTTCATCTCCACGGTATAGATATTCCACTGATTATTTCGCTCTGATGTGTATGCGAGCTTCTTGCCGTCTGATGACCATGAAAGGTGTGATTCTGCTTCAGGGGTTTTAGTAATCTGTTTTACTGAAGAATGTTCAACAGAGGCTACGAACACGTCACCGCGTGAAGTATACGCAATCTGCTTTCCATCGGGAGAAACAGCAATGGATTGTGGTGATGTGGAAATGCGTGTCATTTGTGGTGCATCGTCTACTACTACATCAATATTAACTTTTGCAACTTTTTTCCCATCGGCAGAGAGCGTGTAGATTTCACCATCAAATGAGAATGCCATTACACCATTTTCGGCGCGAGAGAGAAAACGCACAGGGTGTGTCTTGAAGTTAGTGAGTTGCTTTACTTGTGCAGGGTTTTCAATGTCAAATGAGAAGACGTTCATCGATTTTCCGTCGCGTTCAGAAAGAAAATAGATTGTTTTGCCGTCTTCGCCTATGATGGGGTTTCGGTCCTCGCCACCGCGGTTTGTGAGGTTTGTATATTTCCCTTCCTTGACGTCATAGCGCCATATGTCGCGTGTGACTGATGATGTATGATGCTTGCGCCATTCGTTTTCAAATCCTTTATTGTCTTGATACACCATCCAGGTGCCGTCTTTAGCTATAGAGGGCATTTCGATGACTGCAGCTGTGACTTGCTGAGATTTTCCGCCTGCCACAGGGACTTTGTATAGCTCTGTGAAGCCTCCGTAAGGAAATTGTACAGACTTTGCGGGGTCTTGTATTGCGGCAGAGAAAAGTACATATTTCCCGTCATGGCTAAACGTCTCGGGTGTCTCGTTTGCGGAATGTGTTGTTAGGCGTTTTGCCGTCCCTCCTTGTGCAGGCATTATGAAAATGTCAAAATTACCGTTGCGGTCACTTGAGAAAGCGATTGATTTGCTGTCTGGCGACCAGATAGGAGATGTTTCATAACTTGGCTGTGAAGTAAGTCTGACAGCACTGCCTCCGTTTACCGGAACAGTGTAGATGTCGCCCTTGTAAGTAAAAGCGATATTCTTGCCGTCAGGAGAAATTTTCACGTTTCTGAGCCATAGAGGAGTGATAGCAGAAGCAGAGAGAGACGCAAGTGCTATTGCACAACTGAAGAAGATTTTTTTCATATCGATATATGTTATTTTTACTTTTTATGCAGCAAATTTAGTGAATTTGTGTGAAAGGGCAAAATGTTTGTTAATAAATGTCTGTATGTGGAAGTATATCCTTTGTGGAATGAATTATAATGCTTATCTTTGTGGAGTATTTAATACCTTTTACAAATATGGCAAAGATTGGTTCTGTATTTACTCCATCCGGCAGAAAGGCACTGCTGTTGGGAAGTGGCGAATTAGGAAAAGAGGTGGCAATAGAATTGCAGCGCCTCGGAGTGGAAGTGGTAGCATGTGACAAGTACGAAAATGCTCCGGCAATGCAAATAGCACACCGTAGTTACGTATTCAATATGCTGGACGGCAAGGAGCTTAGGCGTGTGATTGAACAAGAGAAGCCAGACCATATTATACCTGAAATTGAGGCTATAGCGACTCCTGTTCTTGTAGAATTGGAAAAGGAAGGTTATCATGTTACCCCAACAGCCACTGCGGCGTTGCTGACTATGAATCGAGAGGGAATACGACGTCTTGCGGCAGAAAAACTGGGTATAAAGACTTCTCGCTACCGTTTTGCTGCAACACGAGAGGAATTTGATGAAGCCATAAAGGAAATTGGAATTCCGTGTGTTGTGAAACCAATTATGAGTAGTTCAGGACATGGACAATCAACTATAAAGAGTGTTGATGCAATAGATGCCGCATGGGAGGAAGCTCAAGAAGGTGGACGTGCAGGTGCGGGAAAAGTTATAGTTGAAGGATTCGTTGATTTTGACTACGAGATTACGCTTTTGACAGTGAGAAGTGTGGCGGGAACTACATATTGCCAACCTGTGGGGCATATTCAGGTGAATGGTGACTATCGATATTCATGGCAGCCGCAGCCAATGACTGATGTTGCTCTTTCAGAGGCTCAGCAAATTGCAAAACTTGTGACGGATGCACTTGGTGGCTATGGTATTTTTGGTGTAGAACTGTTTGTAAAAGACGATGAGGTGATATTCAGCGAAGTGTCGCCAAGACCTCACGATACCGGAATGGTGACAATGATATCTCAGGACATGAGTGAATTTGCATTGCATGCTCGAGCTTTGCTTGGCTTGCCGGTGCCGGCTATAGAGTTTTATGGTCCGTCAGCCTCACGCGCTGTGGTGGTAGAAGGTGATACAGATTGCATAGAGTTTGACAATCTTGAGGATGTGCTTTCTGAACCGGGAGTGCAAATTCGCATCTTCGGAAAGCCAGAGGTGAGGGGACACCGTCGTATGGGTGTCATTCTCTCTAAAGATGAGACAGTAGAAGCAGCTCGCGAAAAGGCGGAGCGTGCATATAATAAACTTAAAATAAACGTGTTATGAAGTTATCAGAAAAGTTTTTGCCGTCATTGCTGATAGCAGTGGGCATAGCAGTATCCGGATTTTGTATTAAGTCAGGTATGGAAAGTTTTGCAGCGAAAGAACGCGTAGTATCAGTACGCGGACTTGCTGAGCGTGAAGTTAAGGCAAACAAGGTTACTTGGCCTATCCAGTTTAAGGTGGTGGGTGACGAGCTTAATGCAGTATATAACAGTATTCAGAAAAATAATGCGACAATCATAGAGTTCTTGAAGAAAAATGGTGTGAAAGACGATGAGATATCTGTAAACGCGCCGGATCTGACAGATATGGAGGCTGAAAGATATGTGAATAATATACGCTACCGATATAATGTTTCGCAGGTGATAGTCGTGGTATCAAACGATGTGGATAAGATTTCAAACTTAATAATGCGTCAGACTGAACTGCTGAAGCAGGGTGTGGCTATTGCTGCGAGTGACTATCAATATAAAGTTTCTTACGAGTTCACGGAGCTTAATAGTATAAAGCCTGAAATGATTGCAGAGGCTACGAAAGCGGCTCGCATTGCCGGTGAACAGTTTGCAAAGGATTCCGACAGTGAATTGGGCAAAATTAAAAAGGCTACTCAGGGGCAGTTCTCTATAGAAAACCGCGACGAAAACACTCCATACATCAAGAAAGTGCGTGTAGTGTCATACGTTGAGTTCTTTATTGAAGACTAAATAAAAAACGCAATTCACAATTCATAATTGAAAAATGTAAAGTGAGCATTTTTCAATATTGGAGAAATTATAGAATTATATGCTTGGCGGAGTGGCAGGTGCCGAGAAATCGGGATGCCATTTCGCCAAATTTTGTGCTGTCTTCAGTGGTGAGCAGCTGGACAGTGCCGAATTTGGAACATTTTGAGTCCATTTCAGGGTGACGGTGGAGATAGTCTTTTGTTGCGTGAGCGACGATGTCGCCTTGGCAAATGACTTGTATGTGCTGTGGCACAAATTTTCTTATTTTGTCGTAAAGATGTGGGTAGTGTGTGCAAGCGAGCACTATTGTATCTATGTCAGGCGATTGTGTTAAAAGAGCTTCCACATCTTTTTGCACGAAATAGTCTGCTCCCGGTTTGTCTGCCTCTCCATATTCCACAAGTGGCACCCACATAGGACAAGCATGGCTGAAAACATGGTATTTGGGATATAGTTTTGCTATTTCCATGTCGTAAGAGTGGCTGCGGATGGTGCCTGGAGTGCCAAGAACGCCTATTACACCGGTTTTAGTGTATAGTGACAGGCACTCAGCTGTGGGGCGGATAACGCCGAGCACGCGGCGCTGTGTGTCAATGTTTATCAGGTCTTTCTGTTGAATGGTTCGTAGAGCTTTTGCAGAAGCAGTGTTGCAAGCGAGAATGACAAGGCTACACCCTTGCGAGAAAAGATATTTTACAGCCTGAAGGGTGTAGCCATATACGATGTCGAAAGAGCGTGTACCGTATGGCGCACGAGCATTATCGCCCAAATATAAATAGTCATATTCGGGGAGGAGGTTTACGATGTCTTTAAGGATAGTTAGTCCACCGTATCCGGAGTCAAATACGCCAATTGGTGCCATGCCTATTACTTAGAAACTGGAATTTTTTCAATGCGTCGTATGTGTCTTCCGCCTTCAAATTCAGTGTTAAGGAAAGTATCCACAATCTGAAGCGCAACTTCAGGAGCGATAAAACGAGCGGGGAGAACGAGAACGTTAGCGTCGTTGTGCTTGCGAGCGAGCTCAGCGAGTTCCGGTGTCCAGCAGAGTGCAGCGCGAATGCCCTGATGCTTATTAAGTGTCATGTTAATACCGTTACCACTGCCGCACATTGCAATTCCCGGATAGTTTTTGCCTGTTTCTACAGCATCTGCACATGGATGCGCAAAGTCTGCATAGTCACAACTTTCAGCGGAATGAGTGCCGAAATCGTCACATTCAATATCTTTTGAGAGAAGGTATCCCTCAATAATCCCTTTTAATTCATATCCTGCATGGTCGCTGCAAAGTGCAGGTTTTAGTCCGTTTTTGAGTATCATAATATCTAAAATTGTAGTTATGTGATTTAAGATTCTATTTTAATGTTTAGCCTACGCCAAATGCACCGTGGAATAAGTTGCCAAAGCGCTACCACAATGTGCCATTTCCAATTTATATATGCCACACGTTTTCGTGCGATGATTGCGCTGACGATTTTTTGCGCTGCGTAATCTACAGACATTAGCATTGGGTAGCTACGGCTTTGGTCAAGGAGGTCTGTCTTTACAAATCCGGGGCGAATGTCTGTGAAATGGATATTATGTCCCTTTATTTGAGACAGTTGCTCCAGTGCTTCAAGGTAACAGTTCTGCATACGTTTGGTAGCAGAATAAGTGGCGGAGATGCCGAGTCCTTTAGTGCCTGCAATAGAAGTGATGACGGCAATATGTCCGTTTCCGTCGCACTCATCGGCAAAGTAGTGGTATGCCGTGTTTACGATGTTTACCATTCCCAGGCAGTTTGTGGTGACAGTTTGCAAATCTTTATGCAGGTCTAAATCTGCATTCTGCCAGCCTATACCGGCAGCAAGAAAAACGATGTCAGCACCCCCATTTTTGTGGATGAGGTCAAGGAGACGCTGGGGTGCATCCTGTGAAGTAATATCTATTTGGGAGAAAACGACAGAGTCAGGATACTGGTTTTTCACTGTTTGAAGAGGAGTGGTGCGTCTTGCTGCAAGTGCTACCTTCCACCCTTTTTCAGCGAAGAGCAGTGCGGATTTAAGTCCTAATCCTGATGAAGCGCCGATGATTACTATCCGTCTCATTGTGCCGGTGTTCCGTCGTAATTTTCAATTTCCATGTTTCGCTGCGGAGCGTCTGTTTCAGTGGCGTTTTCTCCCTGAGCTGGTGAAGAGTCAGCATTATTTTGGAGAGATGGGGCCGGTACTATATTTTTAGGTGCTCGGTGTTTTTTGTTTGTCCAAAGAGGCAGGGTGTAGTAGATGGAAAATGCGGCTGCAATATTGCTGCTTGTGGAGCCGTATCCGGGAATATAATAGGGCTTACCGTCTACATCATTTCCGCCTAATTTTCGGTGATACTTAAATGTCCAGCCAATTGAGATGTCTTTCCAAACATGAGCACGTATACCGAAAGAAATTTCATACCAGCTTGCTGTATAGCTCTTTTCAGGAAAATCTACAGGCGATGTCTCACCCCAATAGTCACTGCCGGTAGAAACATCTCGCAGCTGATACTTAAAAGGAGAGAATCCGTATCTTATGCCAACGAAGGCAAGGTATTTAGGATTTGACTTGAAAAGAAAGTTATAGTCCATGCCGAGTTTGAAATATGGACTTATACCGGAGTGAAATGTATAGTTGTTGTCGTCAGGGTCATAGTTTGCGTTACCGAGTCCGAATTCAAACGTAGGTATATACCGATTCTTGAGATTTACCTGAGCGGAGAAACCAATGAGCCCGTATTTCTGTCCGAAAGCTCTCATTACCGGATTCCATATATCAACGCCGATGATAGCTGAGTGGAGAAGGGGATGGTGGACCTCTTTTTTCTTCTTCAATGCAGCAGAATCAACAAATTCTTTTCCTGTAACAGTATCTACAAGGATAATTCTACCATCTGCGTCTTTCATTTCTACAAGGTTTGAGCGGTCTGTAGAGTCGTTTTTGACTTCGTTCCTTGATTGAGTCATGGTGGCACTTGTGGTGACAGGTGTAATCTTCCTCTGGCAGAGAGCGGTGAGAGAAGCTATTGTAAATAAAAGCAAAAGCAATCGTTTCATTGCAGGTCCTCCTCTTCTTCAGTTACTACCGGGTAAAAAATGCGCATCATAGCCACGTCTGCGTTAGTGACAAGGGAGTCCAGGATTGAAACAGAGTCTATGAGATGTTTCGTATATGAAAATCCTGTGATTTGATATCTGTACATCGCGCCGCATTCTTCAGAGGCGAAATAAGGCAAAGATTTGTATTGAAATTCAAGTGTATCTGCAAAATTCTCCGGGCAACCTGTCCATCGATAAGCAATGAAAAATTTTGCAGTGTTTGTCGTAGAGCGGAACGGTAGATACACTTCGCTCGCCTTTTCTCCAACTTTTACTATAAGAGAATCGTTAGGCGCTCCTACTCCACCGATAGCTACAGAATCAATGATAATGAGGGATTCGTCGCCACTGGAGTAAAACTCTGCAATCGGAATTGAGGAGCGATTTTCCATACAGCCGGTGGTGTTGCAAGACACGAGAGCCGCAATGGTGCATATGGATGTAATGAGTAGTATATGTAATCGTGTAATTATTCGCATAGGTCTTCAGCAATCTCGTAGTCGTTTCGTCGCGGAGAGTTTCTGACGATTAGTTCGCCAAGGAAACCGGCGAGAAAAAGTTGTGTACCTAAAATCATCATCGTAAGGGAGATGAAGAAGTAAGGGGAATCT
Organism: Muribaculaceae bacterium; assembly: GCA_051871335.1. Lineage (GTDB taxonomy): Bacteria > Bacteroidota > Bacteroidia > Bacteroidales > Muribaculaceae > CAJUPY01. Next base: position 7,577 of record JBJECS010000212.1, read on the forward strand.
GTCACGAGAGTGTAATGGTTGCCGTTATACATGTTGTAAAGTTTGATGCCACCAACTGCAATCACAGCGAAGAATCCGAGAATGAACATCAGTGAGCCTAGCAAGCCGAAAAAGTGCATAGGTTTTACACCAAACTTGTTAGTAAACCACAATGTGAGCAGGTCAAGGTATCCGTTTACAAAGCGGTCGAGTCCAAATTTTGTAGTGCCGTATTTGCGAGCCTGGTGGTGTACTACTTTTTCGCCAATTTTATTAAAACCGGCGTTTTTGGCGAGGTATGGGATATATCGGTGCATATCTCCGTATACCTCTATGTGGTCTATAACCTCATGCCTGTAAGCTTTAAGTCCACAGTTGAAGTCATGTAGGTTGTGTATTCCGCTGACGCGCCTTGCTGTGGCGTTGAAAAGTTTTGTAGGGATGGTCTTGGAAAGAGGGTCGTATCGCTTCTGTTTCCAACCGGAGACGAGGTCGTAGCCATCTTCGGTAATCATGCGGTAAAGTTCCGGTATTTCATCAGGGCTGTCTTGTAGGTCGGCATCCATGGTTATAACCACATCACCTTTAGCACGCCTGAATCCGGTGTTAAGAGCGGGGGATTTGCCATAGTTACGACGGAAAGAGACGCCTTTTACTGCAGGGTTTGCCTTTTGGAGGTCTTTAATGACTTTCCAAGATGTGTCGGTAGAGCCGTCGTTGACGAAGATAATTTCGTAAGAGAATTTGTTTTCCTCCATGACACGGCGAATCCAAGCCTCAAGCTCGGGGAGCGATTCCGCCTCGTTATATAATGGTACTACAACAGAAATGTCCATATCGTATTATTTCTTATTTTGAACTACAAAGTTAGTCATAATTCTGAAAGTGTGCAAAAAAGAATGAAGTTTAGGACAAAAATATGGCAAAATGCCCGGAAACAGGAAATAAAATTGCAATAAAACTTCGTAATTGCATAAATTTTTCTTAAATTTGCGGAGAATTTCCTGTAGGGGTTAGATAATACCATGTAAGAGTGGCATACTCTGTCCTTAAATGGTCATGAAATTACTTACATTAAAACAACAAATAAAACATAAAACTTACAAATGAAAAATAAACCTGATTTGGGCTTTTGGAAACTTTGGAACTTAAGTTTCGGCTTTTTTGGCGTCCAGATTGCCTATGCACTACAGAGTGCCAACGTATCACGAATTTTTGCCACGTTGGGAGCAGACCCACATGACCTTAGTTACTTTTGGATTTTGCCGCCTCTGATGGGTCTAATCGTTCAGCCCCTTGTAGGAACGTATAGTGACAGAACTTGGACTCGAATTGGTCGCCGTCTTCCATACCTGATAGTGGGAGCGGTGGTAGCAGTACTTGTAATGTGCTTGCTGCCAAATGCAGGAAGTTTCGGACTTGCTGTGTCTTCAGCAATAATTGTGGGACTTATCGCTCTTATGCTCCTTGATACGTCAATAAACATGGCAATGCAGCCGTTTAAGATGCTTGTTGGAGATATGGTGAATGAAAAGCAGAAAGGTCTGGCATATTCTATTCAGTCATTTCTCTGCAATGCAGGTAGTATTGTAGGTTTTATTTTCCCGTTCTTCCTCACATGGATTGGACTGAAGAATACAGCAGAGGCAGGAGTTATTCCTCAGACCGTAATTTATTCATTCTATATTGGCGCAGCGATACTCCTTGGCTGTGTGATTTACACAATGGTCAAGGTGAAAGAATGGCCACCGGAGGTTTATAATGAATACAATGGCGGTGTAAAAGCAGAAGAAGGTAAGAAGGAGAATTTTATTCAGTTGCTGAAAAAAGCTCCAAGCACATTCTGGACAGTAGGTATAGTACAGTTCTTCTGCTGGTTTGCATTCTTGTTCATGTGGACGTATACCAACGGTACAGTAGCAAAGAACGCTTTCGGTACGCCTGAAACATATACAGTAGACGGTTATCAAAACGACAGCGAAGCATATACTGCAAAATATATTGCTCTTGGTGACTCAACGCTTGTGATTGAAAAGGGAAAGGCGCTTGTGGCAGGTGTGCAGCTTGATGGGGAATACCGCGCAGTGAAAAATCTTGTAGTTGGTAATGATACAGTAGTGTTAAACAGCAAGGTTTTCAGTGTCAAGGGAGAAACTAAGTATGTTATGGGTCAAGAATATTC
>JBJECS010000213.1:0-1901 GCA_051871335.1 Muribaculaceae bacterium
TATTTTACAATATATTAACATAAGAAGGCATATCGAATTTTGATACACCCTCCTAATAGATTCCACTTTCGTGCCAATTATGCGTAATTAGTCCGAAAGTGGAATTGTAATTTCTTCATGTATGTGGTTTTGGCGGTAAATAATGGAGAAAAAGGACAGAAAATTGTGAAAAAAGAGTAGCAATATTTTCAAAATATAAGAATAATGACTAACTTTGCACATTGCAAAGAGATAATAACTCAAAAATCAAATATATAACCTATTAAATTTTTACAATGAAAAGAGTTTATACATTTGGCGACGGAAAAGCTGAAGGAAATGCATCGATGAGAAACCTCCTCGGTGGTAAAGGAGCAAACCTCGCTGAAATGAACCTTCTCGGTATGCCGGTACCTCCAGGCTTTACCATCACTACAGAAGTGTGCACCGAATACACACAGTTCGGAAAAGAGGAAGTAATCAAACGTATTAAGGATGATGTAGAAGCATCTATCGCTCACATTGAAGCCCTTACAGGTAAGAAATTTGACGATGCTGCAAATCCACTGCTTGTTTCTGTTCGTTCTGGTGCGCGCGCATCAATGCCGGGTATGATGGATACAGTCCTCAACCTCGGTATGAACGACGCAACAGTAGAATCACTTGCTGCTAAGAGCGGCAACCCACGCTTTGCATGGGACAGCTACCGTCGTTTCGTTCAGATGTATGGCGACGTTGTTCTCGGCATGAAACCTAAGAGCAAAGCTGATATTGACCCATTTGAAGAAATCATGGACAAGGTCAAAGAAGAGAAAGGTGTAAAACTTGACACAGAACTCGACGTAGAAGACCTTAAGAAACTCGTTAAGCTTTTCAAGGCTGCTGTAAAAGAATTTACAGGCAAAGACTTCCCTGACAGCGCATGGGAACAGCTTTGGGGCGGTATTTGTGCCGTATTTGACAGCTGGATGAACGAACGCGCTATCATCTATCGCCGTATGAACCAGATACCTGAAGAATGGGGTACTGCTGTAAACGTACAGGCAATGGTATACGGAAATATGGGCAACAACTCAGCTACAGGTGTTGCTTTCAGCCGTGACGCTGCTACAGGTGAAAATATTTTTAACGGTGAATACCTCATCAACGCTCAGGGTGAAGACGTTGTTGCCGGTATCCGCACTCCACAACAGATTACAGTAGAAGGCTCTCGTCGTTGGGCTGCCCTCCAGGGTATCAGCGAAGAAGAACGCGCTGCTAAATATCCATCACTCCAGGAATCTATGCCTAAGTGTGCTGAAGAACTTATCAGCATCGCTAACAAGCTCGAAGATTACTACCGCGATATGCAGGACATGGAGTTCACTATCCAAGACGGTAAGCTCTGGATGCTTCAGACTCGTAATGGTAAGCGTACAGGTGCCGCAATGGTGAAAATAGCTATGGACCTCCTCCGCGATGGTAAAATTGACGAGAAAACAACACTCCTCCGCATGGAACCACAGAAACTGGATGAGCTTCTCCACCCTGTATTCGACAAGGCTGCTATCAAGAAAGCTACTGTCGTTTCAAAGGGTCTTCCTGCATCTCCGGGTGCTGCTGCAGGTCAAATCGTATTCTCTGCAGAAGACGCTGAGGCATGGCATGAAAAGAAAAAACGCGTTATTCTTGTCCGCATTGAGACTTCACCGGAAGACCTTCGCGGTATGGCAGTAGCACAAGGTATCCTCACAATGCGCGGCGGTATGACTTCTCACGCAGCTGTAGTAGCTCGCGGTATGGGTAAGTGCTGCGTATCAGGTGCAGGCGAAATCAAGGTTGACTATCACGAAAAAACAGTAGAAATGGGTGGTCACGTATATAGCGAAGGTGAATGGATTTCACTCAACGGTTCTACCGGTGACGTTTACGACGGACAGGTT
>JBJECS010000214.1:0-1901 GCA_051871335.1 Muribaculaceae bacterium
AGGTGCCAGCCCTAATTTTTCATCTGCCTTCAAAAAAGTTTAGCGGACAGTAATAGTTTTTAACTTTGTGGAAACTCTATAGGACTTGTCGGCTCGGGCGGCGTTTATGCTGTTGTATATATCTTAAAATGATTGTTTAGCAAAGAAATTTCGTCAGTTGCTTATTCTATTGTTTCTTCGCTTGAAGATGAGCCGCCGGTGACTGCTCGGCTGTTGATAATGTTGATGTCGCCGGCGAGTTCGTATTTTTTGCCGTCAGCTCCGAGAGCCTTTATCACATAGTAGTAGACGCCGGAGGAAACGAGTTTGCCGCCTTTTTTACCATCCCAACCTTGTGAAGGGTCGTTGAAAGAGCATATTTCGTTGCCCCAGCGGTTGAATATGTGACATTCAAAGCTTACGATAGATTTGTAGCTCACTTTCCAGATGTCGTTAACTCCTTCGCTGCCGCCGGGAGAGAAGGCATTAGGGCAGTCGAGTCGAGATTCTCCTATCATCACTTCATAAACGTCGGAATAAGAGTAACATTCGCCTGCAGCATTGCCTGCAACAAATCGGATATAAGTAGTTCCAGCCTCTGTAAATGTCTGGGTAAAATCGAGTTCAGTCACGCGCATGTAGATGTCTTCAAATTCTGCTGTGTGCGAGAATTGCCATTCGTGGAAAATAGCAGCATCTGTTACAGCTGCGGTGAAGGTGATGTCTACGGGAGCAGAGCCACCGAGTGTAGCTTCTACTTTCTGCTCGTTGTCGTTTTCTCGCTCCGTCTGCGTAGCATTGCATGTTGCGGCAACAGCGGTGGCGATAAGAGTTTCAGATATGGCAGTTTCTGCTATTCCCCATTGCTGCATAAAACAGTCGCCAGTGAGCGTGAATTGTGTGTCGCAAAGAGGAGCGTCTACGCGGATTACTCCAGTGCTACTCTGAATGGTCTCTGTGACTTCTGTTACGCTATATGTGTCGTTATCTTCGCTGTATTGGAGGGTGTTGTATGTAAGTGAGAGGTCTCTGGAAAGTTCGAGTCCACGTCCGTTTATGGAGAAATATTTAATAGGCTGAATGTTTCCTGTCACAGAGATGGATGCGCGGTCACATTCACCAGGCTCCATAGTAGCGGCAATGTGTTGAATATCAGCGAAATGGTTTGCGTAATTAACAATCCAGTAGTAGTGTGGTCGGTTGCCTTCAGTGATGATAAAGCCTATGTCTTCAGTGGGGAGAGCTACGGAATAAGAGTTTCCGCTTACAGAAACTCCTTCCATATCTGTGACGTAACCACCTCCTCGGCTGTCAAACTTCTGCCATGTGACGGTGTTTCCCGCGTTTGCAGTGTATTTGATTGTTACCGGGGCGGTAGCATAAACTACATATATTGCATCGAGTCCGCTGCCTGTCTCTCCTTTTACGCTAATAGCGGGGTATGCGGAGCCGGAAAATGTAAGCTGAGCACTTGCTGCGAGTGTTGCGCAAGCGAAAAAGACTGATAGGAATATATGGATTTTCTTCATTGGAGGCATTGATTACGTTAGTATTTAGCAAAGGTAATCAATTTTTTTGAGAAATCACCCTTTTTGGAAATAACTTTTTGTAGCGTCTTTAACTTTGCCGGAGAGTCTAATAAGTGCAAACATTGTAGGGAATGCCATGAGTCCGTAGAAGAGGTCGCAAATGGAGACTGCAGCGGTGAGAGGCACTACAGCGAAGAGGACGAGTGAACCGATGAAGAGATATGTGTACCAGTTGGATTTTCTGCGTCCGAAGAGGTATGCAGCGCAGCTTTTTCCGTAAAATGAGTAGGAGAACATAGAAGAAAGTCCGAAGCAAATAACAACGATGAGGAGGAGATATTGTCCGCCGGGAATTGTATTTGAGAAAGCAGCCATTGCGATTTGAAGACCTTT
>JBJECS010000215.1:0-9696 GCA_051871335.1 Muribaculaceae bacterium
TATGTGACTGCGGCGAAAAGCGAAAATCGCCCAAAATATGCGACAGGGCAGCACATTTTTTGCTGAAAATAGTTATTCTTGAAAAAGAAATTGCAATGAAGAAAAATTTGCTCACTTCTGCTCAGAAACTATGGCTCAAAAAGTATTTCAAAAACAATAATATTCACCTTAAAATCAGCAATTTAGAAGGACTTGTATATCTGCTAAAGACAGGATGCCAGTGGCGATTATTGCCCAAATATTATGGGGCGTGGCAAACTGTTTATTACTATTTCAGAACTCTCGGAGACAAGGATGCATTCAGCAAAATCAAAAGAAAACTGCTTGAAAATAAGCGAATTAAGAGTGGAAAGCGAAAATCTCCGTCTGTTGCGGTCATTGACAGCCAAAGCGTGCGCTCAGGACTGTCAAAATCCGAAAAAGGAATTGATGGAAACAAGAAAATCAAAGGCATAAAGCGGCATATTTCTGTGGATTCAGCCGGAAATCCGCTTGAAATCATCATCACAAGGGCAAATATTCACGACTCTAAAGTTTCGGCAGCGCTCATTTCAAAATCAAAAATCAATTATCCCAATATTGAAATTGTCAAAGCAGAAAATGGATATAAAAGTAATATAAATTCATTGATTAAAGACTTGCTATCAATTGAAGTTCAATGCGTTAAATCAAATTTCGGCACATCGGAATTTATTCCGATTCAAGGGCGTTGTGCGGTTGAGAGGATTTAAACAAAGAGTAATCTACTTTGCACGGACATTCATTGGCATCTTCGTCCGTGCTTAACGGTTATGTGGCTCGCCACACGCCCTTATAAGCACGAACAAATCTGCTCAATGACTGCCCGCCTCTGCTTTAACATTTATTATGAAACAGGCTCTAAAATACTCCCCTCAAATATGAAGTTAAACTAATCTTGCCATTTTTCTTCCTTTTCACAAAATACGGCAACAAAATCATTGTCACATACTGCGCAACCGCAGCAAAGCCAAGCAACAACCTGACCCATAACGGAAAACCGGCTTCAAACGCTCCGCACGCAGCGACAGTCATTCCCAAAAAAAGACCGATAAATACGACTAACCTCTTTGCCATATCACGCCTCCTTCCGGTCTGAATCATTCGCAGCAAAAATATTTCCTAACAGGACATGCTTTTCTATCTGCTCCTTGATTTTATCACACACTTTAAACTTCTTCTCCACATAAATGCCGGCGGCTGCCGCCAATGCTGCGATAATTATATCCTTCATCGTTTCAATTATTTAGGGTTAATAATCATTTTTCACCACAAAGTTAATCACATCAACCCTCGACATACAAAAATTGCCTTTACATTTTTACCCTTTACCCCACTAATTGCACACTTAACGTATCATAATACATTACATCTGCAATTTTTAGCAAAATTTCTGCAATATCATGCAAAAACTATCGCTTTATTAAACTCAAACTATTAACTTTGCACAAAAATCTTCCCATTATGACCAACGACAACCCAAAATACGAGGAATGGCTAACTACCGTCGCCAACACCAGGCTTATCTTCAACACCATAGAGGAGCTTGAAGACCTTCTCGACAACCATTCCATTCACAGCAACGGCATTAGACGCTGTTACTCATCAACTCAGAAGCTCCGAGCCGCATATCGCGACCTGAAAATTCAGGTCGAGCAGATTTCCCACGGGTTAATAAACCTTGACCTTCTCCTCAAAGACTACTCCAATGCTTGGAACTTCTTCCGACAAAACCTTTACCGACGAGCCAACCCCGAAAAATTCACCATCGAGATGCTCTCTTTCTGCTTTAATCCCAATAATGCTTCGGCTAAGGGCAAAAAAGCTGAAATCTTCATGCAAATCATCAAACAAAACATCAGCATTCCCTTCCTTATCCTGTTCCTACTGAAGGCTCTGCCGGGATACGACTCTAAAGATGGCGATGCTACAGACATGACGCAGACTTTCGACCGTGTCCTCAAAGTTTTAGAAAATTTCTTCGCAAACATCTTTTCTTTCAGCCTGTTACCGGTTATTACTAAGGCTCGGGACGAAAAATCTAAAACCAGACTCACCCTACTCCTCCACATCGCCGAAATCCTCGATGTATATGCATCTTACTCCGACGCGCAAGGCACATACGACGTTGCAAATACTATCAAAGAAAACATCATCGACCTCGACATCGATGGCTTTTGGAACGAATCTGACGGAAAACCTTCTTCTACAGACTTCTGGCAAATAACCCCATTTGAGGTCAAAGGAAATTACGACCTCACTCACTGGCACAAAAACGCTGATAATCAAATCATTGGAATAACCTACACCCTATTCACTTTCAAAGCAAACGACGGAAATTTCGTATTCTACATCGTCCACCCCACTTTCATCAAACGCAGAATGAAAGGTCAACCTTACACCGACGCAGAACATGTATGGTACGTCACAGAGCCTCTCAACAACCATCCCGACAGACTGCCCCTCACAAGGCTCATCTCATCATCCGCATGGCAGCCCAAAATTTCCCTCACCCGCTGCTCCGACAGCAAACTCATCAAGACATACGAAGACTGGCTAAATTCATGCTCTATCGTAAAACAATTCAAAGAACTTGAATACACTTTTCAGTTCTCTATTCATGCCATCACCAGAGAACACATCTACGTCAAATCTGCCTCAGAAGGCATTTTCTACAAAATCCCTATTGACGCACACGATGGCTTTGAGAACATCAAAATCAACGACCGCGTGGGAATTATGACTATGGGCGGAAAAAATTACATCGTCTTCGACGAATTTCTCCTTTTCATCCCCACCACCGACCGTGAACTACGAAAATTCGGCATCACAAAAGTCCAAAACATCGAATAATCCCGTTCATCCCACCGCAGTATCTTGCACCACATAATCTCACCCTAAACAAAAGTGCCCGATGACTTCTCACCGGGCACTTAAATTGTTATTTAGCAATTATTATTTAACTGCAACCTTTGCTACTTGACGAGCACCGTCTGCAAAGCGTGCCTCTATTACGTAGATGCCATTTGCATTGCCGCGAAGTGTGTTATTGTTGTTAGCGTCTACCTTGTCGTTTGCTACAACTACACCATTTGCTGCGTAGATTTTTACGATAGCATCTTCAGTCACTGTAAAGCTGTCACCGCTTACGATAATACGGTCTGCTGCTGTCTTTTCTGCAATGATAGTCTTAACACCGCTGTCCGGTTTTACTGAGCCTGCATAGTTTACTGGCACTACACCGTAACCTTCAACGCCTTCTACTACCATTTCAACCTTTACTTCTGGGTCATCCAGCTTGATGCGCTTAATACCGCTCTTGTGAAGAGGATTTGTTTCATCATATGCTTCTGCCCATACATAGTGACCATTCTGCTGAGATGCAAGTTCCTGTGAATTTGCAATATCAGACTCTGTTGCTGCACGATAGCACCAATACATGTATTCTCCTGCCTCGTCGATTGCAAGCTGTGAAATACCTACGTGCTCATTTGTTCCGCTTCCCTCATAGTATACAGGCGCACCGTCTACAAGCTCGAAAATCTGCTTAAATGTTGCATAATCAGGATTTGGATTTGCCTCAAGGTCTGAAAGTTTTACACGATAAAGACCACCCTTGATAAGTGTGCCGTCTTCCTCAGGACCTGATACTGATGCTACTTCCGCATTTGCTGAGCGACCTGCCTTTTCAATGTAGATGTAGAGATAACCATTCTTCGCATCAATATTGAATGTTGTGAAAATTGGGCTCAGGTTGCTGAGTATTTCAGGATATGCTGGCTTTTCACCACTGTTGATGTCAGCTTCTTTAAACTTGAAGATACCCTGACCGTTATACTTAAGACCAAGCCAATACAGAGGCTCTGCCTCTCCCTGAGCATTCTTGTCTTCTGTGATTGCAAAACCACACTTAATACATCCGTATGCCCATGGGCTGCCATAGTAGCCAAGCCAGTTATTTTCCATCCATGATGGATAATCCTGTGAAAGTGCGATTGCATCTGCCGCAATCTTGCGGATACATACGTTACGGTCGTTTACAAACAGCGTATCACCATAGATATACAGGTTGAACGGGTCTTTGTACGCATTGTTGCCTGCATTGTCAAGAACAACTGCCTGGAAAATATTGTCATTTATCTTTGAGATGTAGAACAGCTTACCATCACCCTCTACACCTGCTGAACCTGAGTATACAAACTTCTGACCTGCTGATGAACCATAAATACGATTCTTAAACTGGATGAGCTGGAATGTATGAGGTACACTACCTACATTGTATTCGTCAAACTGACCGTCTGCGTACGCACACTTAAGCATACCGTCTGTGCTTGCAAAGTAAAGACCTGCTGGCATACCCATATTCTGACCACCTGCTGCAAGGTTTGCGTCACCTACGATGTTAAGGTAACCCCAGCCTGCTGCATTCTTGTAAGTATCTACAAGGTCTATTGGCACGAGAACATTGATGCCGCTCATTTCTGCTGTAAACACGCCCTCCGCCATTGCTGCCGGATATGTTGCGCATACTGTGATTGTCTGGATGCCACTGCCCTTAAATGCATCTGCCTCAAGAATTGTCAGCATTGAGCCAAGATTAAGAGAAGCAAGCTTAGGTGTATTCAGGAATGCCTCCTGCTTTACAATATTTGGCTCGCGGTCAATTACATACTCCTCAAGTTCAGGACAGTTTGCACAGATACCATAAGGAATTTCATAGCCGTCTACCTGATTTACCTTCTTCAGAACAGGGCAGCCTGAAAGAACATAGCGACCGATAGTACCACCGATTTTCACCTCAGAAATACCCGTCTCTGCAAGTGCATAATCACCATAGTTTGGAACCCAACTTACATCTATCTTTGTCAGATTCTTAGCTCCATGGAATGCATGAGCCCATATCTTTGTAGCTGTTGTATTAGCATACTCCGTTGTCGGTGATGCTGGTGGGAAGAATACGATTTCTTTACCGTCCGCTGTGACAATCGCTTCTTTTTCAACCTTATACGACTCGTTGCCTGATATAATTGAGACACTATTCACATTTGAGCAAAGCATAAATGCTGCCTCCCCTATTTTTGAAAGCGATGCAGGGAGAACAACCGTGTTGAAATTATTCTTTGCAAACGACTGTACACCTATTGAAGACAATCCTTCTGGAAGCATAAAGTCGCCCGCAAGCTTACATCCTGAGAATGCATACGCACCGATAGATGTTAGACCTGCTGGCCAATTTATAGTTTCAACAGGAGAATTATAGAACGCCATTTCTGAAATAGTTGCTACGCCTTCGCCAAGAACTACCGCTTGCAGATTACTACAATTCTGGAATGTAGAACCAAGGATTGCAGTTACACCATTAGGTATCTCGATAAATGAAATACCGGAATTTGCAAACGCATTTGAGCCAATTGAAGTAATGCCACTGCCAAGAGTCACGTCTGTTAGGCTTGTACAATTCTCAAAATAGTAAGAACCTATAGAAGTAACCTTGTCTCCAATAGTCAGCTTTTTGATATTGCTGCCACGGAAAGGAACATCCGCAGGCTGTGTGTAACCTCCAATATTTCTGTTGATTACAAGCTCCTCAAGTGGAGATGCCGCTGTGGTAACCTCACCGTTTACAACCACATCCTTAAGATAAAGAGCCGTATTCACACTCCAGTCAAAATCTGTCGCGCCCTCATTGAAAGTCAACTTACGCAATGAAGTACAACCCTTAAACATGTTTGAACCAATAGAGGTCATGCTTCCTGGGAATGTAAACTCCTCCAGCGATGTACATCCGTTAAACAAGTCACTATTAGGCTTCGTAAAGTCCTCCGGGAAACGGCAAGACTTCAGCGCAGTACAGTTCTGAAAACTTCCGCGCGCAATAGTCACACACCCATCAGGAATGTAAACACTTGTGATTTCCGTGTTACCCTTGAATGCAGTGCCATTGATACTTGCGATTGTATATTCCACCCCGTCTATTGTCACAGGATTGTTCGGAATCACAATATCGCCGGAATAACTGCCTATTGCAGTCGACGGCTTTGCAACCTCAAGCTTATTACCGGTCTTAATCGTGTAAGTAAGACCCTCGTAATCCACTGTAGCCGCACTCGCGCCTACAAATGCAAAACCCAATGCAATCGTCATCAGAGCCTTGCGTAAACTAAAAGTAAAATTACTCATGATATTATGTTATTAATTAAGTTTGTTTATATTTCTGTAGTACATCATGCATACAATTGACAGCTCATTGTCCGCACAAATTAGGATTGTCGCAAAATTACTCATTATTTCCAAATTCCACACAATTAATTACAAATATTTTCCCTTAATCAATGTTAATAACACATAACAAATACTAAAATTAAAAAAATTCCACAAAAAACTTGCGCATCTCAAAAATAAACCTTAAATTTGCACTCCGAAATACGAGCAACACGCTCCGGTCCCATAGCTCAGTTGGTCAGAGCACCTGACTCATAATCAGGGAGTCCTTGGTTCAAGCCCAAGTGGGACCACATTCCAAATCGCTAAGTAGTTGAAAATTCAACACTTAGCGATTTTTCTTTTGTGTTTCTGGCGTCTTTCTGGCGCAATATCGTTCTATTGCGTTTTTATATTCACTATCTTATGTGCATATAATATCCAGCAGTTCATTGGCTATGGATGCATCAACGATTCGCATCACATTGCTCTCTTCTGTGTTGTACCCAAAGAAGTTAATGCTACCATACCAAACTAAGGATTTGTCAATTATTGCACATTGCACTGATAGGTTTTCGTCGCACTGCACTTCTATGCCATACTTTCCTAATTCATTTTCGCTAAATCCCTGTTCCTTGACACAAACAGTAATTTCAACACCATTGGTTATAAGGCCCCATAAAGAATACAATAATTGAGGAGCGTATTTGTACTTTATCTTCTGACAGGAGATTAATATGCTATGTTTGGCTGCAAACAGGTCTTGACGGAATGGTTCTGAAAAAGTTTTGCCATCATAAATCAATTCCGGCTTTGAAACGCTGTCTCTATCCGTTAGTTTGGGAACACCATAGCCCACAGAGGCGTACCCTCTCAATCGCTTACGATACATGGAATCGCAGAGGGGAACGCGTATGTCGACATAGTCGTAGATGCGCACATCATTCTTTCCATCATAATCACGGTGCAATCTGCCTGCATACTGGGCAATATTCCCTTTCCATGAAATAGGTAACGCAAGAAACAGTGTGTCAAGTCTGGGATAGTCGAAACCTTCACCGATGTATTTGCCTGTGGCGACAATTACTAAAGATTCAGATACCCGGACATTCGCCAATTTTTCCATTGCCATCCTCTTCTCTTTCGCTGTATCCGCACCGACAAGGCAAACTACATGTGTTGCATGAGGCTGCAGCAGCTCCGTCAAGATTCTCACATGGGAGGTCAAGTTTGTAAGGATGATTGGTGTTCGTCCTTCTTCAATGACAGACTTCACATCATCAACAATAAGTCCGTTTCTTACTTCGTCGGTCGACAAAGCCTCTATGGTTTGAGTGTATGTTTTGGTGTCAGGCGAAACATTACGGAAAGATGTAAAACGCGGTATCAGGGTGCGGACAAAGTTTTGTCTGTCCATCTGACTTTTTGCATCCACAGTATATCGTATCTTACCGCATTGCATAAAGATGATGGGCTGATGTCCGTCCTTGCGTATAGGGGTGGCAGTAAGACCATAAACGTAATGTGCGTTTACTTGTTTCAAAACCTGCTCAAAGCTTACAGATGAGACATGATGACATTCATCAACAATTACCATGCCGTAGTTTCTAACAAAAGATTTGACCTCATTGTTTTCCAGACATGATTGTATCAAGACGATGTCAATCACGCCATGCAGAGAGTCCTTTCCCGAGCATAGTTCTCCGATGGGCGAAAGAGGACTCCTCCTTCGTTTTGTATTATACGTAACATCTTCGTTGATTTCCAAGAAGTCTTTCAATTGATTCTTCCACTGGTCGAGCAGCGATTTCCTGTGCACCAATACCAATGTGTTCACTTTCCTCCTGGCAATCATTGCAATGGCAAACACTGTTTTTCCAAAAGCAGTTGTAGCAGACAGAGTACCGATGGGATGAGAAAGCATAGAGGTCATGGCATTCTGCTGTTCCTTACGTAGTTTACCCCTGAACAAAACATCAATAGCTCGTCCATAACAGGTCTTGTCATCTATGAAATATTCTACATTGTTTGCTTCAAGTAGTCCGACAACATCATCCTCGCAACCACGTGGCAGGGCTATATAGTTGTCAGTCAGTTCTGAACATGATATAATACGTGGAACATCATATGTTGATAGCCGCATACCTTGCTTTGCATAAAACTCTGGATTATGAAATGCTGCCATTCGCTTGAAATAGTTGACGGTCTTTGCAGACAGACAAAACAACGGAATGTACAACATGTTTGCCCTTATCAATGTCAGACTTGGCGGGAAATCCGATTGGCCAATAGTCTCTGGCTTAGGTGTTTCCCAAGGTTTACCCTCGCTACTTTTTGTCAATTCACCCAATGTCAAAGCGTGTTCCTGCAGAATATCATCAATGGCAGCCTCTGACAGTTTATGAATACCGAGGAGGAAACCCCATTGGTCGCGATAAGGCTGGAAGTTTTCATCTACAAATACGCTATTGCCATTTCTTCGTGCCTGTCCTTGTAAAGGCAGAGCTACGAGGTTTCCCAATCCGCCATCAGGCAAGGTGTCTTGGTTTGGGAAAAATCTGTCGTAAGATTTAAAAGAAAGATGCACCTCCTTATTCATCGCCTCTGCCAAAATCAACTTTCCTAATCGTCTTACTTTTATGGCGGCTATGGCACTCTCAAAGAAAATCCATACATGTGCTCCATTGCCGGAGCGCGACCGCTCAATGTAACAAGGGACACCCCAATCCCTACACACTCCAGTAAATGCAAGCACATCTTGCTGATAGCCATGCTCACAACTCTTGTCATCAAAATCGGTGCATAGGAGATAACAAGTGTTATCATTCAACATCGGATATAAGCCTACAACATCACGGCCATAGACATCTTTGCCCGCAAGGTGATTGAAGATGTAATCGTATGATAATGGCGCGAACTTTCGATTTTGACATTCAGAACATTTGTATTTTCGCTTGTCACAGAACGCCCTGTCCCACTCCCGTTCGCAGACTGGCTGATAGCCTGACTTATTAGTCGCATCGCTATACCATCTTTTGGCAAACACATCCTCGCGCCCTTTGAATAGGCTTTGAAACAACTCAACCTTTTCATGTAAAGAAAGGCTGACTGTTGATTCCATTGGTTTTGAAGGCTGGGATACAGTAATGTTACCATCATTAACACACGCCTCAAAAGGAATGCAATGCTCAGCAAGAAGAGACTTCAACCGTTTATTCTCTTCTTCAAGCTCGTGCAATCTTCTCATGATGGTGCCTGCATCCATAACAGCCGTCTTATAAGATTGTTATCTGTGCCAATTCCATGGCATTGCGTTTCAGGTTATTGTCATGTTCATTTCCTACCGCATCTATCACTTTGTCTGCGAGCCAAAACTTCAGCACCTCATTTTCATCCTGATACTGCTATTCTGCAAGTTTAACCCATAATACAGCAATCTGATTACGTAATAGGGATGCCGAGAGCCTCGAGCTGGGC
>JBJECS010000216.1:0-9658 GCA_051871335.1 Muribaculaceae bacterium
CTAAATTTTGCCAACTCAAAGAAAATGCGTAACTTTGCAAAAAAATTTATGTATTAATGATTCTAAAGTGTAAAAGGTAAAACTATGAAACCTACGTTATTCGTACTTGCTGCAGGCATGGGCAGCAGATATGGTGGCTTAAAGCAACTTGACACCCTTGGTCCTAATGGCGAAACTATTATGGACTACTCTATATATGACGCAATCCAAGCGGGATTCGGAAAGGTGGTATTCGTTATCCGCCACGATTTTGAGGAAGACTTCAGAAACATCGTCCTCGCTAAATACGAAGGACACATACCTGTAGAGGTTGTGTTCCAAGATATAAATTCTCTCCCCGACGGATTTACCGCCCCCGCAGACCGTCAGAAGCCTTGGGGAACCGGGCACGCGGTGCTGATGGGCAAAAATGTCATTAACGAGCCATTTGTAGTAATCAACGCAGACGACTTTTACGGTCGCGACGCATACAATGTCATCGCGCGAGAACTAAGCAAACCGCACGGAAAAGGCGAATACTGCATGGTGGCTTTCCGAGTAGGCAACACCGTCACTGAAAACGGCTCTGTCTCTCGCGGCGTTTGCTCTACGAAAGACGGTAAACTCACCACTGTGGTGGAGCGCACTGCTATCACAGTTGACAGCGAAGGCAAAATCGGATATAACGACGAAAACGGCAATCGCCAAGAACTCGACTTCAACACCCCGGTATCCATGAACTTCTGGGGATTTACGCCTGACTATTTTGACTATACCGAGCGTGAATTCCGCCTCTTCCTTGAGCAGAAAATAGACGTGCCTAAGTCTGAATTTTACATCCCTTCTGTTGTAGACACGCTCATTAAGGAAGGAACAGCTACTGTAGAAGTACTTGACACTGACTCTCGCTGGTTTGGCGTAACATACGCTGAAGACAGACAAGTAGTGGTGGATAAGCTCGCAGACCTGCACCGTCAGGGCATATACCCATCACCGCTTTTTAAGAAATAATAACCCCTTAAAACAAACATATTAAGACAATGAATTTTATTGAAGAACTTCAATGGCGCGGCATGATTCACTCTATGATGCCGGGGGTTGAAGAGCAGTTAAACAAAGAAATGACCACAGCGTACCTGGGCATCGACCCTACCGCTGACTCTCTCCATATCGGACACCTCGTGGGCGTGATGATGCTCAAGCACTTCCAGCGTGCAGGACACAAGCCTATCGCACTCGTTGGCGGCGCTACCGGCATGATTGGCGACCCAAGCATGAAAAGCCAGGAGCGTAAACTCATCGACGAGCAGACTCTCCGCCACAACCAGGAGGCTATCAAGCGACAGTTGTCAAAGTTCCTCGATTTCGACAGCGACGCGCCTAATGCGGCAGAACTCGTAAACAACTACGACTGGATGAAAGACTTCACTTTCCTCGGCTTTATCCGCGACATCGGCAAGCACATCACTGTAAACTATATGATGGCGAAAGACTCTGTAAAAAAGCGTCTCGACGGTGAAAGCCGCGAAGGTATGTCATTTACAGAATTTTCTTACCAGCTTCTCCAGGGATACGACTTCCTCCACCTCTTCCAGGAGAAAAACTGCCGCGTGCAGCTTGGTGGCAGCGACCAGTGGGGAAACATGACAACCGGTACTGAGCTTATACGCCGCATCACAGGCGAAGAAGGCGCATACGCCATCACCTGCCCTCTCATCACTAAGGCTGACGGTGGCAAATTCGGAAAGACCGAGAGCGGAAACGTTTGGCTTGACCCTCGATACACATCTCCTTACAAGTTCTACCAGTTCTGGCTAAACGTTTCTGATGCCGACGCAGAAAAATACATTAAAATTTTCACAGCTCTCTCTCGCGAGGAAATTGAAGACCTCGTAGCACAGCAGGCTGCAGACCCGGGTCAGCGTCCTCTTCAGAAACGCCTCGCCAAGGAAATCACCATCATGGTTCACTCCGAGGCTGACTATGAGGCTGCTGTAGAAGCATCACAAATCCTCTTCAGCAACTCTGCCGCCGCTACGCTCCACAAAATAGACGAGGCTACGCTCCTCGCAGTGTTTGAAGGCGTTCCTACGTTTGAAGTTAGCCGACAGGAAATCGCAGACGGCATTAAGCTCGCTGACCTTCTCACAGACCGCGCACAGGTATTCCCTTCAAAAGGCGAATTTCGCAAAATGACACAGCAAGGAGCCCTTTCCATCAACAAGGAGAAGGTCACTGACGCAAATGCCACTGCAGACCTCTCTATGCTCCTGAACGACAAATTCATCCTCGCTCAGCGCGGCAAGAAAAACTACTTCCTCTTGATTGTAAAGTAAGACTTATACGTCAACAATACACATTAGGCATACGGACGCGCCGCTCGGTGCGTCCATTTTGCCTAAAATATTTTTCAAATTTTGCGGCTGACATCCACTGCCGCAAAAATACAGATACTTACAATTTCATAAAACCAACAGAAACATAATGTTACGGGAAATAATATCAGTTGCATTGGGCGGAGCACTTGGCAGTGTACTCCGCTACCTATCAGGGCGTTGCGCTGCTGCACTGCACTTCACGTCGTTCCCCGCAGCCACACTCACGGTAAACCTGCTCGGATGTCTTCTGATTGGCATTTTTTATGGGATTTTTGAAAAATCAACAAGCAACACCGCAAATGCATTTTTCGTCATCGGACTTTGCGGCGGATTTACCACTTTCTCCTCATTCGCCGGCGAAATCCTGAAAATGACAGACCGCTCTGAGTGGCTCACGTCCGCCATTTACCTTGCTGCGAGCATCTTTTTCGGCATTCTCCTCGTTGCCTTAGGACGCTGGCTGACAAAACTTTAAGAACACAGCTTACAGTTTTAGCCACCACCGCATTTTATGCGCATTTTTCACACAATCAGCCATTTACACCCATTGAAAAGCACCTCAAACTGATGAAAATCAGCAACTTTGAATAATTTTTGACAGAAATTTGTAAAAATTTTTCATAATACCGAAAATATTTTGTAATTTTGCGAAAAATTGGAATAAGAATGGCTGCTAAAATCAAAGATGCTCTTCAAGACAGGCTTTCAGCCCTAAATGGAAAGTCTCAGCTACTCGTTGAGAAGTTTCACGCGGTTTACAAGCAGAAATTAGAAGCAGAACAAAGGGCATTGAGTCTTGAAGCCGAAATCAGAAAATTAAAGCAGCAGATACAACAGATGAATGCTCAGATTGAATATCTGCAAGTCGTCTCTACTATCAGTCCTTCAAGGGATGACCTTGACAAGACCAAGAAAATCTTATCCGATTTAGTGCGGGAAATCAATAAGTGTATCAACGACCTAACGCTATAGATTTGTGGAGATAATTAAAATTCAAATAGCAGACCTATCAAGACCTCTCGAATTTCAGGTCAAATCTGAAGAAGAAAAGGCGATATATCACGCTGCTATGAACGACGTAAATCAGCTATTTGACGCTTGGTCACAAAAATACAATCGAATGAGTGCCAAAGACATAATCGCTACCATTGCTCTGAGGCTCGCATACGCTAACGTTGAGCATAACATGTCTGAAAAACGCAGGACTGCTACTCTCGACGAAATTGAAAAAAATATCGACAGCATTCTCCTGTTTGATAACAAATAACACCGGGAGCGCTACTGAAACTTGATATGATATACAGCCTGCCGCAATACAAGCAAATACACCCGAGAGAGGGACTAAATAATGCTTGCTGCGTAGACTTAGACGTAAACTTTTGCCTGTTTTCACAGCGCACTATTTTACTTTTAAGAGACAACAAACTGATTTGCCTGCACTTCACCTAAGCATACACCGGACTTAAGCCCGAAGTTGTGCGCGGTGTAGTGTTTTTTATTTTTATTCGTAAACTCTTATACAACAAATATTTAGTAATCAATTTTTTAACAACACCTAAATAAAATGGAATTTATAATACCTATAATCATCACGGCAGCCGTCGCATTGTGTATCGGTGTGGGAGTCACTATGGCGATACAGAGAAACATGGCTCACACCCGTGCTAAATCTATCCTTGAAGAGGCTGAAAAAGAAGCAGATGTAATCAAGAAAAACAAAATTCTTGAAGCGAAAGAAGAAGAACTCAAGATAATTTCTGAAGCTGAAAAACAGGCTAACCAGCGTATGTCCAGATTACAGTCGCAGGAGGCTAAAATGAAGCAGAGAGAAATTCAGCTCAACCAGCAGCAGGGTGAAAACCAGCGCACTAAAAACGAGTTGGAAAACACTCGCGCAAGCCTGGAAGCCCAAATCGCTGCTAATGAGGCTCGAAAAGAAGAACTCGAAAAAATGATTGCCTCTGAGCGACTTGAACTTGAGGCTATCTCAGGACTTTCTTCAGACGAGGCTAAGGAAAAGCTGATTGAGTCACTCAAAGACGAAGCTAAGACCGCTGCCGCCTCTTACATCAACGACATCATGGACGAGGCTAAAATGACAGCTAACAAGGAGGCTAAGCGCATCGTCGTACAGTCTATTCAGCGCGTCGCCACTGAAACTGCCATCGAAAATTCCGTCACTATCTTCCACATTGACTCTGACGAAATTAAGGGACGAATTATCGGACGTGAAGGACGCAACATACGCGCTCTTGAAGCCGCTACCGGCATTGAAATCATCGTCGACGACACTCCGGAAGCCATTGTCCTTTCAGGCTTCGACCCTGTTCGCCGCGAAATCGCTCGCCTCGCGCTACACCAGCTCGTTGCCGACGGACGTATCCACCCGGCGCGCATCGAGGAAGTCGTTGCAAAGGTTCGCAAACAGATTGAAGAAGAAATCATCGAGACCGGAAAACGAACTGCCATCGACCTCGGTATCCACGGGCTTCACCCAGACCTTATCCGACTCGTCGGTAAAATGAAATACCGCTCAAGCTACGGACAAAACCTCCTCCAGCACTCTCGCGAGACCGCAAACCTCTGCGCTATTATGGCTTCTGAACTCGGACTTAACCCAAAGAAAGCACGCCGCGCCGGTCTTCTGCACGACATAGGCAAAGTGCCTGACGAAGAGCCGGAACTCCCACACGCACTCCTCGGTATGAAACTCGCTGAGAAATACAAGGAAAAACCTGAAATTTGCAACGCTATCGGCGCTCACCACGACGAAGTTGAGCAAACTACGCTTCTCGCTCCTATCGTACAGGTCTGCGACGCTATTTCCGGTGCTCGACCGGGTGCTCGACGCGAAATTGTAGAGGCTTATATCAAGCGACTTAACGACCTTGAACAGCTCGCAATGAGCTATCCTGGCGTAATCAAGACTTATGCCATCCAGGCAGGACGTGAGCTGCGCGTAATCGTAGGTGCTGACAAGATTGACGATACAGAGACCGAAAAGCTTTCAGCTGAAATCGCCAAACGCATTCAAGACGAAATGACATATCCGGGACAGGTGAAAATCACTGTTATCCGTGAGACTCGCTCCGTAAGTTTTGCTAAATAATGCCAAAGCAAAATGGATATCGAAGAAGAAGACAAACTTAGACCTATCGAGAATATCCCTGACGAGGAATCCCTCGAGGAGACTATGCCGCAATCCACTCACCACCATAGGTGCTGTGGAGAATGCAAGGCTCCACGTGGCAAACTTCATTGCTTCAACTGGCTTGAAGACGTTCCCGGAGGATATGCCGACGACGATATGGTCGAAGTGCAGTTCAAAAACACCCGCAAAGGCTTTTACAAAAACTCCACCAATATCCAGCTCAGCATTGGCGACTGGGTGGCTGTAGAAGCCTCTCCGGGACATGATATTGGTCAGGTGACTATGGTTGGCGCACTTGTAAGACTTCAGATGCGCAAAGCCAACCTCCGACCTGACGCTGAAATCAGGCGTGTTTTCCGCATTGCCAAGCCTGCTGACCTTCAAAAGTTTGAAGAGGCAAAGGCGCGTGAAAACGACACTATGATTCGCTCGCGCAAAATTGCCGAAGAGCTGGGGCTTAACATGAAAATTGGCGACGTCGAATACCAAGGCGACGGAAGCAAGGCGATTTTCTATTACATCGCAGACGAGCGCGTCGACTTCCGACAACTCATCCGCGTTCTCGCCGACGCTTTCAAGGTTCGCATCGAAATGAAGCAAATCGGTGCAAGGCAAGAAGCCGGGAGAATTGGCGGTATCGGTCCTTGCGGACGTCCGTTGTGCTGCGCAAGCTGGATGACTAACTTTGTTTCGGTCTCCACCAGTGCCGCTCGTTACCAAGACATCTCTCTAAATCCGCAGAAACTTGCCGGGCAATGCGCTAAATTGAAGTGTTGCCTCAATTTCGAAGCTGACGCTTACGTAGAATGCGTAAAACGCCTCCCGTCTCGCGAAATCCGACTCGAAACTGCCGACGCTACTTATTTCCACTTTAAGACAGACATCTTCAAGCGCGAAATCACTTATTCTACAGACAAGTCTGTGCCTGCAAATCTCGTCACCATCTCTGCCGACCGTGCATTTGAGGTTATCGCTATGAACAAGCGCGGTGAAAAACCGATACAACTTAGCGGCGAAGCGCAGAAGACTGAAAAGCCTAAAGGTGAATACGCAGACCTGCTCGGACAAGACGGTATCACCCGATTCGACAAGAAGAAAAAGAAGAAAAAAGGCAATAAGGGCGGACAAAAACAAAACCAGACGCAACGCACTGCAGACCAGCCTGCGTCTGACCAACCTACCGCTCAACCTGATGCTGATAACAGTCGCAAAAAGACTGAGCAAAAGCCACAGAATACGGCAAACGAAGCTAATCCGCAAGGCGGAAATCCATCTCAAGACGGAGCGCCTCAAGGCAACCAAGGCGATGGCAACCAGCAGGGCGGAAGGAAAAAGCAATGGCGCAAGTTTGACCGCAGAAAAGACAGAAACCGCGGCGACAAACCTCAGCCACCACAGGGCGACAACGGTTAGTTTAAACTTTCCCATAAATATGAAACTTATTTTCGAGCCTTTCATAATTTTTATATTGTCATTGTGCTTGAGTGCCTGTGCACCCAAGCGCAATGGTTATAGTGAGTTTTCCTCAATCGACGCTAAAGGATGGGCTTACGGCGACACTATCTCTTTCACCGTCACACACGCCGACAGCATCGCTTCAGGAAACCTACTCCTATCTCTTCGCCACACCGACGAATACCTCTACAGCAACCTCTGGCTTTTTGTCTCATACACCGACGACCAAAACCACCGGTTCAACGACAAAATTAACATCAACCTTGCCGATGTTTACGGTAACTGGACCGGAAAAGGCACCGGCATCAGCTTTCAAAAGCAGGTTGTGATAAAAAAGGGACTTAGACACGTCAGTGGGCAACAAGTGAAGGTCGCTCATATCATGCGCACCGACACTCTCGGCGGAATTGAACTTCTCGGTATTGACTTCGTTTCATTAGACAAAGAATAGATGACTTTTGACAGCCTAATCTTCGACATGGACGGCACTATGTGGGATGCCGTTGACTCATATTGCAAAATATGGGACGTTACTTCTGACACTTTCGGAATCTCGCGCAGAGTTTGCCGAAACGAACTTCTTGGTACTATGGGACTTACCATAGACCAAATCTTCGACCGTCTATTCCCTGATTCAGACTTCAACAGAAAAGCATATCTCGCACTGCTCGCTCAAAATGAACAGAATATGATGCCCATTCTCGGCGGTAAGCTTTATCCGGGCGTTGAAGTGGGAGTAAAGCGATTATCATCCCGATACAAACTCTTCATGGCAAGCAACTGCGGCAGTGAAGGACTTCATAATTTCCTGAAATTCACTCATTTAGAGCCATTCATTTGCGACACCATCACATTTGGCGAAACTGGTCAAGACAAGCCGCACAACATTCGCCTCCTCGTGAAAAAGCACTGTCTCAATAATCCGCTTTACATTGGAGATACCGCCGGAGACTGCCGCTCTGCACATGCCGCCGGTGTGAAAATGCTTCACGTCACATACGGTTTCGGAAAATGCGACGACGCAGACATCTCCGCAGATTCTTTTGATGAATTGACTAATATGCTAATGCAATAGGTAACAACATGATACACAACAACATAACCATACTTAACAATGACGAAGTATTACTTCGCCATTCTCGCATAAAGGCTCTCATGCGCAACAAAGGCATTGATTTCGCACTCATAGCTGACAATGCCACCTTATATTACCTCACAGGACGCGTTTTTGCCGGATATATCGGCATTTATGCTGACGATAACGTTGATACTCAATACTTTGTCCGCCGTCCTATCGGACTTTCCGGCAACGGCATCTCATATATCCGCAAGCCTGAAGACATTCCGGCTATACTATCATCTACTGCCTTCTCAACATTCGGACTTGAGCTGGACATACAGCCTTATACTGCATGCACTCGACTGGCAAATTTATTCCCGGATGCTAAAATACTGAATATCAGCAGTGTTATCCGTCAGGCGCGCAGTGTAAAGACCGAGGCTGAACAAGAAAAGCTCATATTCAACGGAAAGCGACACACCCACGTCTATGGGCAGATTCCTTCCATTTTCCATCAGGGCATGACCGACATCGAATTTCAGATTGAAATCGAGCGGCTTTCCAGAACTGAAGGTTGCTTGGGGCAATTCCGCATCTGTGGAAACTCTATGGAGCTTTTCATGGCTAACATCCTTGCCGGTGACAATGCCGACAACCCCACACCTTACGATTTTGCTATGGGTGGAGAAGGTTCTGACTCTTCGCTGCCGGTAGGTGCAAACGGCACTATTCTCCGCCCGGGTACTACCGTCATGGTAGACTGCAACGGAAACTATTCCGGATATATGACAGACATGACGCGTGTTTTCGCAATCGGAGAAATCAGCGACATTGCACTCGCCGCTCACCGCTGTAGCATGGACATCTGCCACACCCTCGAAAAGATTGCAAAGCCGGGAGTGGAAGCAAAGACGCTTTACGAAAAGGCCATACAAATAGCTGATAATGCCGGTCTTGGCGACTATTTTATGGGACACTGCCAGAAAGCCGGATTTATTGGGCATGGAGTTGGTATTGAAATTAACGAAGCTCCAGTCCTCGCGCCGCGCAGCAGAGACATCCTGGAGGTCGGAAACGTTATCGCCATTGAGCCAAAATTCGTTATCCCGGGCACTGGCGCTGTCGGCATTGAAAATACTTATATCGTAAAAGAAAACGGGCTACTATGTCTCACTTTAGCTCCCGAAGAAATCATTTACCTATGAACCTGAAAGAAAAAATCGACAACGAAATATTTCACCTCGTGGGAGAAACTGCCGACGAGCTTGGACGTGAATGTTACGTCGTAGGCGGATACGTCAGAGACATTATTCTACAGCGTCATTCCAAAGATATTGACTTCGTGACTGTTGGAAGTGGCATTGAGCTTGCCGAGACTCTCGCTAAAAAGCTCGGTAGAAGAGCTAAAGTTGCAGTTTACCGCAATTTCGGTACCGCTCAGCTTCATTTCGACAACACTGAGCTTGAGTTTGTCGGTGCTCGACGTGAGTCTTACAATCGTAACAGCAGAAAGCCTATCGTGGAAGACGGTACGCTCGACGACGACCTCAGCAGAAGAGACTTCACCATTAACGCGCTCGCAATCTGCGTAAATAAAGACCGTTTTGGAGAGGTTATTGACAAGTTTGACGGGCT
>JBJECS010000217.1:0-9653 GCA_051871335.1 Muribaculaceae bacterium
ATCCTATGGTGGCTTACGTCGCTGTTGACCTCCTAATTTTCCCTATCCTGCAAATCACAGGACTTGTCGACTTCCTCGGCATTTTTTACACGTCTCCTTTCATGGGATTTATTCAGGGCGTTGTCCTGACATCTCTCGCTGTCATCGTTACGATGCTCTTCACTAAAGCTAAATGCATCTGGAGAACTTAATTTTAAAATAAAAACATCTACATAACATGAAACATTACGCTATTTCACTTCTGGCTCTCTTGCCGCTTTCTGCCGTGGCTGCCACCGCAGACTACAATGTTATCCCTTTGCCAAGTGAGGTCTGTCTTACTGGCGCTGAGGCTTTCACTCTCTCAGGTGACGTTGCTGTCATCGCCGACGACAAAAACTCAAACAGTGCTTCTTTGTTCGCCGAATATATCAAGCAATCTACCGGCATCAACATTAAGACAAACTCAACTGGAAAGTATATCCGACTAAAATCTGACCTTAACGACAAAAACGCCGAGGCTTACGCCATTTCTGTCACTAAAGACAGCATCGTGATTAACGGTGCTTCTCCTGCCGGCACTTTCCATGGTATTCAGACTATTCGAAAATCTCTTCCCGTCGGCTCTTTCTCTGAAGTTACACTCCCTGCCGCTAACATTTACGACTTCCCCCGATTTGAATATCGTGGCGCTCACTTCGACGTTTCT
This sequence comes from Muribaculaceae bacterium, assembly GCA_051871335.1. Classification (GTDB taxonomy): domain Bacteria; phylum Bacteroidota; class Bacteroidia; order Bacteroidales; family Muribaculaceae; genus CAJUPY01. The sequence goes on from JBJECS010000217.1 coordinate 689, forward strand.
CGCCATTTCTATGATGTGGACGAAGTGAAGACTTTCATTGATATGCTCGCGCTTCACAACCTCAACACTTTCCACTGGCATCTCACCGACGACCAGGGTTGGAGAATTGAAATCAAGAAATATCCTCTCCTCACTGAGCTCGCTTCTGTTCGCAAAGAGACTGTCATCGGACGACTGCCCGGAAAATGGGACGGCACTCCTCACGGCGGTTTCTACACTCAGGAAGAAGCCAAGGAAATCGTGGAATACGCTGCCAAGCGTTTCATTAACGTTATCCCTGAAGTTGATATGCCGGGGCACATGCGCGCCGCTCTCCACGCTTATCCTAATCTCGGTTGCACCGGCGGCCCTTACGATGTTTGGACCGAGTGGGGCGTTACGCCTGAAGTGCTTTGCGCCGGTAACGACACTGTGCTGACTTTCATAAATGACGTGCTCAACGAAATCATGGACATTTTCCCTTCTAAATACATCAATATCGGCGGAGACGAATGTCCTAAAGACCGGTGGAAGGAGTGTCCTAAATGCCAGGCGAGAATTAAGGCTGAAGGCATCACTGCCAAAGGCAAATTCTCTGCCGAAGACCGTCTACAGGGCTTTATTACTCGATATGCTTACTCTGTTATCAAGGAAAGAGGACGCATCATGCTCGGATGGGACGAAATCCTCGAAAGCGACATCCCCGCTGATGCTATCGTCATGTCTTGGCGTGGTAGCGCCGGTGCAATTGAGGGTGCTCAGCGTGGCAACAAGGTTGTCCAGACGCCTAACACTCACCTCTATTTCGACTTTTACCAGTCTAAAGACGTCCAGTTTGAGCCTTTCGCTATCGGTGGCTATATCCCTGTTGAAAAGGTCTACAGTTTCGAGCCTATGCCGGCTGAACTCTCTCCTGAGCAGCAAAAACTCGTCATCGGGTGCCAGGCTAATCTCTGGACGGAATACATCAAGGATTTTGCTCAGGTTCAATACATGGAAATGCCGCGTATCGCCGCTCTTTGCGAGGTTCAGTGGACTCAGCCTGAAATGAAAGACTATGAGTCGTTTAAGGACCGTATCCCAGCGCTACTCGCAATTTACGACTGCCTCGGTTACAACTATGCAAAACATCTCGGAGACATCACCCCGGCTTACGTCACTGTGCCTAAGAAAAAAGCTCTAAAGGTCGAATTTACCACTCTCAAGGGAAATGACATCAGATACACTCTCGACGGCACTGAGCCTTCTGAAAGCTCTATCCAATACTCTAAGCCTTTCTTTGTTGACTCTGACGTTATCATCAAGGCTGCCGCTTTCCGAAACGGTAACAAGAGCCGAGTCCTTTGCGACACTATCTCTGTTTCTGATGCCACTTTCCGAAACATTTCTCTCAAAAACCCTCCCGCTGAAAACTACACTTTCGCCGGTGCGCCTACTCTCGTTGACGGTATTACCGGCACTGGTAACTATCGCACTGGCAGATGGCTCGGTTTTATAAACAATGCTTGCGACGCTACTATCGACCTCAAGAAGAAGACTGCCCTAAACTCTCTCTCTTTCAACACTTGCATCTTCCAGTGTGACGGCGTCGTTGATGCCGCTTCTGTCACTGTTCGTGCTTCTAACAACGGCAAAGACTTCATCACAATCACTTCCAAAGACTTCGGCGAAATCTCGCGTGATAAGGAATTTGGCACCGTCACTCACTCTATCCCTCTCGACGGCAACAAATACCGCTACATCAACGTCATTATCGAGCCTACGAAATCTCTCCCCTCTTGGCATGCTTTCGCCGGCTCTCCTGCTTTCCTTTTCATCGACGAAATCTCCGTTAAGTAAGGGCTTGTCGCATAATAAATGTAAAGCAGAGGCGAGCAGTCATTGAGCAGATTTGTTCGTGCTTATAAGGGCGTGTGGCGAGCCATATAACCGTTAAGCACGGACAAAGATGCCAATGAATGTTCGGGCAAGGGCATTTTCTCCCTACATAAACAATTGATATTAAATAACTTACTAATTTAATACAAACCCTTATTAAACTCCTAATCTTTTATGTCTGATTAAGATTCTAAAATAAGGGCACTTACCCTTTATTCTTAAATCTTTTCCATCATCACCTTTACGAAATCTCACGATTTCAAATTGATTAGGATTGTATTTATGAAGAAATGTTATCGGAACACCCATTAATCCACTATAATCTTTAGGAATATCTTGTGTTCGATTTACATTTATTCCATCACAATTATCATAAGTCGGATAATTATCTTCGTTTCCAACATATTCTCTTGTAAGATTAATATCTTCGTATCTCTGCTTTAATTGTAAATTGGTAAGCCAAAGACAACCATTTGTTGCAATAATAGTTTGTCCGTCAGAGTTTATACTTACTTCATTTCCATAGGCTTCATATTGCTTTGGAACAATAAAACCAGAAATACCGCGTCCAAGATTTACACCTAACCAGGCTTGGTTTTTTTGAATTAAATCAAAGATTTCTTTATATGTAATGGCATTCACATTCCCAATTACAAGAAACTGCTTATTATGCCTTACTATTTGCGATATAAATTCACGAAATAAAGAGAACGGTGGATTTGTTACTACAATATCCGCATGTTTTAATAATTCAACGCATTCAGCACTCCGAAAATCACCATCTCCTGAGAAATATTTTACTGTCTCATTCAAACCATCATATACACAATAATAAGGTCTTTTCACCTCCTCCAATTGAAATAATTCGGCAGATTGTTCCTTATAAAAAGATGCAATCAATTTTTTTAGACCTAATGTGTGGAATTTATCTTTAAAGTAAAGAACAAAGTTACTCACTCGAGGTTCGTCGCAATTACAGTATACAATTTTACCTCTGAAACAATCTTGATAATACTGTAATTCACGTTCTATATCGCAAAGTTGCGTATAGAACTCATCATTTTTTGATTTTTTTGCCTTTTGAAGAAGTGTGTTTGATGCCTGCCTTGCCATTATTGCTTATTAATTTGGTTCCACAAATCACTTCCCAATATATGAAGTGAAGTTTCTGCTATTTCAAACATTATTTCAAACATTTCTTGCCTATCCCAACTTCTACCATTACCTTGTGTATATATAGAAGCTGCCTGTAGCATAATGGTTTTATCATTATGCTGTACAAACCTATTTTTGCATAAATTGGTATTTATAGGCATACCATAGTTAGCAGCAGTAAGCCTATCTAATCTGTTTAGCATACCAGAGTTATATTCCAAAACCACCACTCTGCCATCAGGTCTGGTAACCTTAATTGTTTCTGTTAAGAAATTTGAACCTTCTAAGAAAAGCACATATGGGAAATGAGATTCTGAAAGCATTAGATTTGCTATCTCAGAAATATTCTTATGAGAGCGTTCAATGGCATTTCCTGCAGCCATAAGGTCTTGGTCTTTCTTTGTACCGACTAATTCTCCTTTTTCGATATTCTCAATGTCCTTTCCCTGATGCTTTGCTTCAGAAACAAGCACAACTCTCCAATTCTGATTGTCGTCTTTGACTTCGATAATGCCACCATCCGGTATAATGCTTGCATTTTCAACAAATAGTGTTTGACCCAGGTATTTGTCAACCTTCTGCAATGCTTCATTTATTTCTTTCTTATCAATGCTTTGACGGTATCTAAATGTAAGATTAGGATATTTGTGTTCCAATGCTTGCATTACAACATGAGAGATATCCCCGGTAGTTTCGTCGTGTTTTTTAGCTTCTAATCCAAAAATTCCGACAACACCCTGGCTTTCTCTGTGTTGTGTAGTAAGTCTTGTTGATTGATTTTTCTTTGCCATATTATTAGTTTGTTTTATTCGTTATCAATTTCTATGAAATCACTCAAAGGGCGTATCTTCGCCCGGTATGTATTCAGCCTTTCTTTGAGACTTTTCCGAATCTTCAAATTTGGACTTTTGCTATTATCAAATTTCAGGACAATATAATAAGAAGCATGAGATGGATTAAAGCCATGCATTTCAAGCGTTTCTTTAGTCCAAATCTGAAAACATCCTTTTTGCTTTAATTTAAATAATTTACAATCTTCACCACCTGTATGTAATAAGACATATCCCAAACGTTCGAAGCCTGGTGTAACACATAGAGATCCATTAGTTTCACCTGCACGCAAGTAACAAATGCCTGTTTCTATCATTTTGGCTTTTGTATCAGATTTTGCATGATTGACAATTACCGTGGTTTCATCAGCACTTTCTGCAATGAGATTTCTCATCTTCTCGCAACGTAAAGGATTCTCTATATCAATCTTTCTTCGTTTACCTATTTCAAGATACTTAGAACATTGGTCGATACCGATAAATTTTCTTCCCAATAGGTTGGCTGCGATGCCTGTTGTACAACTTCCGGCAAAAGGGTCTAAAATAATCTCTCCTGCTTTTGTTGAAGCAATTAAAATCCTATAAAGTAAACATAGTGGCTTTTGTGTAGGATGTTTCCCACATGTCTTTTCCCACAGACCAACTGTTGGTAGATTCCAGACATCATGCATTAAAACGCCTCCATTCATTTGTTTCATTAGCTCAAAATTAAAGTAGTGCCTCAATCTCGGACTTTTTTTTGCCCAAATGATATACTCAGAGGAAAAATTAAAATGTAAATCGCCCCACGTTGGAGTTGGTTCTGACTTATGCCATGTAATAATGTTTATGATTTGAAACCCAGCATTCTTTAGACACTTTTCAACTGAATAAATGTTGTGGAATGTTCCACACACCCATATTGTTCCATCTTCTTTCAAAATAGGTTTGCAAGCATCTATCCAATCTTGATTGAACTTATCAATAGATTCAATATTATCTGATTTATCCCAGTCGCCTTTATTTACTGACACTATCCTACTTCCCTGAATTTTTTTACCACCATTTGATAAAAAATAAGGTGGGTCTGCAAATATCATATCAACTTGATTTGGGAGTTGGTTTAATATTTGCTTTGCATCACCTTCAAAAAGGATAAAAGCATTATCTTCAGATTGAAAATACATTATTGTTTTCTATTGCTTGTCCTCTATTATTTTCAAAAAATCATCAATAGGCAGACTATCTACAATCTCGAATGGCTTTGAATGAGTAATATCCATTTTATCCATATGTCTCTTGAAATATTCTCTTAACGAGCTATCTGAGTCAACCATTATAGAGTGACGATTTTCTTCAATGCACACCCTACCGGTAGTGCCCGAACCTGCGAAAAAATCCAAGACTACTGAGCCTTCGTATGAAAGAGATTTTACAAATCGTCTAATTATTTCTGTTGGTTTTTGAGTCGGATGACCAACTCTCTCTCCCGAATTTCCATTGAGCCGACCTATTTCCCATACGTTTGTGGGATTTTTTCCTCGTTCTATATTTTCTGGGATAAGTCGTTTGTCTTTCAATGCTGCTTTCTTTGCTCCTTCATCGTATGGTACTCTAACGGAATCAAGGTCAAAATAATACTTCTTAGTCTTTGACAACCAAATCGCCTCTTCATGGCGATTTGCAAAGTATCTATGAGCACTCATTCCGTTCTTGTAATACCAAACTATAAGATTAACAAGCCTCAAATCAGTATTATGACGGGCATAATGAAGAATTTCTAATAAATCGCCCCTTTTTAAATCTTGAAACTGAAAGCCGCCAAATATTACGCAGTTTCCATTGTCTGTCATTACCCGATATATTTCATCAATCCACTGCTTGGCCCAATCCAAATAATTCGGATATGAGTCCCATACATCTATATCAAGGTTATAAGGAGGGTCAATTAATACCAATTGAACCGATGCGTCTGGCAAGTCCCTCAAAAATTTAACGGCGTCTTGGATATATAATGCGTGATAAGTTTTTGCTACCTCTTTATGTAAAACCGCAGTACTATGCAATACACCGTCACGACGTTGTTGAACAAGTGTACGTAATCCACTATTATAATGAGACCTATTTGCCATTATCTATTATTTCATTTATTAAATCTTTTGGACAGACAGAAAGTAAGCTTGCTATTTGATGCAATTGTTCCAAAGATGGTTGAGATTTATTTTGAGCCCATCGACTTATCGTTATCTCAGACTTTCCCATGTGCTCAGCCAACCAGCGATTAGTTTTATTGTGTTCAACTAACGCAATTTTTATCCTATTAATATTTACAGATGCCATACATACAAATTTATATGCAAAGTTAATAAAAATAATGATAAGTGTTTATCGCTATATGATTAAATATTATAAAATAATGATATTGCGTAATTTTTATAGCCTGTTTCATAATAAAACCGCCATACACCATAGCTTTTTATTGAGGCGGGCGCGACTTTTCGCGTCCGCCTCTTTTATATTCTCTCAGTTTTGCATATTTTTGCATTTTTTGTTGCAAAATTATTGCACATCTTAAGAATTATAACTATCTTTGCCCTCTGTCAAACCATTTTTGAAAATTTACCATGGAAATCGACAAATATGACACCATTACGCTTGAAGAGATGAACGATATTCGTCTCATGAACCGTATTGATACCAAATTTGTCACCACCATCCCGGTCTTGCATCAACTCCTGGCTCTCGCAGCTCACGATTACCGTGTCCAGCAAACTGCCGGTAAACGTATTTTAGACTATTACACTCTCTATTTCGACACCCCGGCTCACTCCATGTACATTGCCCACCAAAACGGCAAAAAGCCTCGACAGAAAATCCGTATCCGTAGATACGTCGACTCTGACATTTGCTTCCTCGAGGTGAAAAACAAAAACGCCAAAGGAAGAACTAAGAAAAAACGTATTCAGCTATCCGACGTTTCTCACTCGTTTAACCCTGAGGCTCGCGATTTCCTCACCCCTCGATGCAAATACGACATCAACTCGCTCAGACCTCAAATTGAAAACTCATTCAGTCGAATTACTCTCGTTAACAGGCAGCTCACGGAGCGCATTACTATTGACACTAATCTCAAGTTTCACAATTTTGAAAACGATGTCGCTTTAGACCTTTCACAATTTGTTATCATTGAGCTCAAACGCGATGGAAACAAGCCTTCGCCAATCAGTAAATTTCTCAGGCAGCTCCGCGTACAGCCTTCTCGATTTAGCAAATATTGCGTCGGATGCGCCAAAACTGACTCTTCTCTCAAGCAAAACAGATTCAAACCACTTTTTACTTACCTCACTAAATTACTTTCTAAATAAAACGTAATCATGGACGACCTTGAATTTATGGACTCGCCTATCATGTCTTCTCTCGACGTTTGGCAGTTGCTTTTCCGATTTGCTTTCAATTCTGTTGTCATGTGGATTATTATCCACTGGTTTTACTATCGTAAGGCAAGGCGCAGAGACTATTATTTCACTTTCGCTCTCATCAGTGTCAGCATTTTCTTCCTTATTTTCCTCCTCGGTAGCGTTAAGATGAAAATCGGCTTTGCGCTCGGGCTTTTCGCCATTTTCGGAATTATCCGATATCGTACTGAGCAAATGCCGGTCAGAGAGATGACTTACCTTTTCGTGCTCATTGCTATTTCTGTCATTAACGCTCTTTCCACTTCCATTTCGCTCGCCGAACTAATCCTGACTAACCTCATTTTCATCTTCTGCATCTGGTTTAGCGAAAACAATCGGTGGCTGCGACACGTTTCTAACAAACTCGTCCAATACGACAAAATCGAGCTTATTAAGCCTGATAAGCGGGATGAACTCATCGCTGACCTTCGCGAACGCACCGGGCTTAACGTCATTTCCGTCGAAGTCGGCTCTATCGATTTCCTTCGAGATACCGCTCTCCTTAAAATCCATTACGAAGACGATGAAAACTCTATAAACACCGTTAACAACATCACTAAAATACCCAAAGGACAATGAAAAAATTTTTTATTTCAATATTCGCGGTTGCCTCTTGCATAACCGCTTGCGCAGAAGGCCCTGCGCTTTGGACCACTTTTTCCGCTGAAAAGAAAATCACCAAGCAGTGGTCCGCTGCCGCTGAAGTCGAATACCGTACTCTTCCTGAATTTGACGGCACTGACCGTGTTAGTTTCGGTCTCTCCACTGATTTCCAGCTCCTCCCTTTCCTGAAAGTCGATGCCGGATACACTTTCATGGACTGCCACGAACAAGACCGATGGACTTCTAAAAAGAATTTCATACCCGCTTACTGGTATGTCCGACACCGCACTTTCGTTTCAGCTACCGGCAAAATCAAGTTTGGCGCGCTCTCAATCTCTCTACGTGAACGTTGGCAATACACTTACCGACCGGAAAAAAGCGTCCCGAAATTCGAGGCTGACGGAACTACTCCTAAGGCTGACGAAATCGTAAAGGGTAAGGGTATCAGCGTTCTCCGCTCTCGTCTCCAAGTTGAATACAACTTTAAGCCTTTACGTCTCAGCCCTTTCGCTGCTGTCGAAATGTATCACTCTGCCAGTGGGCTCGACAAGACCCGTTACACTCTCGGTGCTCAGTACAAAATCACTAAAAAACACAGCATCGAGGCTTATTACCGTTACCAAGACCACAGCGACGAAGACGAAGTTGATGGAAATATCATCGGTTTTGGCTATAAATTCAAATTCTAATCCTTTTTATCATGAAGACTCTCAGATTATCATCCATCTTTACTGTTATTTGCCTCTTCTTTTCCGCTTGCTCTTCAAGCGACGATGAACCGGACCCTTTGCCTTTGCCTCCTGACCCTGTCATTACCGTCGGTGACGACATCGCTCAGTTTGACGTGAATTTCAATACGAACCCGCTCTCTGAATCTGAAATCATTCCGTCTTCTGCTGCCGACGCTTTCTATGCCGACTATTTCGAGCACAAGACCTTTTCTAAGTCCATCTCTGTTGTCTTTGATGGCGATAATGCTACTATCACTGAAGATGGCGCGCAAAGGTCTGTCAGTTCAAAAATCACTCTCACTCCCGGCGCTTCCGTTGAATACGTCCTCTCCGGCAAGTCCTCTGATGGCTTTTT
>JBJECS010000218.1:0-9574 GCA_051871335.1 Muribaculaceae bacterium
ACTTTTTCAAGGACTTTGACCCACAGGTGACCGCATCAATGCTATTCTCACCTACTATCTTCCTCATCGCCACAGGCATAATCTTGATATTCAACACCTTGTCTGCCGTAATCCCGGCTTGGTGGTCACTCCGTCATAATATTGTAGAATCACTTAACAAGAACAGATAATGATTAAGCTAATTTTCAAAAATATATGGAGCCGCCGCAAACTTAACGGCTGGCTCATAGCAGAACTTATTTTGGTAACAATACTTTCCTGGCTGATGCTGGACCAGGTGCTGGTAATGACCTACGACCTAAACTTGCCCAAAGGTTACGACCGTGACAATCTGTGTGTTGTCAGTTCATACAAACTTGATGACCCGGGCGTAGTAAATTCAATTCAAGGGGAAATCAAGATGCAGGACTATGAAAATATAAAGAACAAACTTCTCACATTGCCTGAAGTGGAAAGCATTGCAGAATGTTCATTCACTTTTCCTGAAAGCTCTGGAAGCTCGACCAGGTCAATTTATCTGAACGATGAAAAGTCTTTCATAGTATTTTTGATGTACTATGGTGCAGACACGGGATTCTTTGAAACTTTAGGCATAAAAAGTGTAGAAGGCTACCCTACTGTGGAGGAATTGTCAAAAGTTCATACTGCGGAAAATGAAATTATAATCACCCGTAGCTTTGCTGAAACACTTTTCCCCGGTGAAAATGCCATGGGAAAGATGATTCGCCAGGAAAAAGACAGCGACGAAGATGCATTTAAGGTTGTGGGCGTCATTGAAGACATTCGTCCTTATTCCATAAATCGCGAACCCAACGTAGTATTCTGTTCTTGGGACCAGATAAACAATGGCGGTAGTATGCATAATTTCATCTTGCGACTGAAAGACGGCATTGATGCTGATGATTTTGAAGAAAATCTGATTAAAATAAAAGGCAACTTCGGTTCCGGTGCATTGCAAATAGGCAGTGCTAAATCTCTCAAAAAAAGTGCCGCAGACAGAAATATGTTTACTACTGGAGAATACAATCTTAAACTCTCTCTGCTAACATTCTTCCTTATCAACCTTTGCATAGGTGTTGTAGGGACATTCTGGCTGCAGACACGACAGAGGAAAGGCGAAGTGGCTGTGATGAAAACATTTGGTGCCTCTCGCAAAAATATTGTAGGCATGCTCCTTGGCGAAGGTTTTGTGCTGACGATTATAGGCTCGTTAATCGGGTTCGCCTGCTTTTTACAGTATGCCATATCTGAAGGGTTATATACAGGCGATTCATACGGTTTAAAAGATGTTTCGGTAATTATAAATTGCTGGGTAAACAATTTTAGCGAACACTTTATGATAGTCTCTGGCGTGATTTTAGTATTGCTGCTCATCGTAGTAAGCATAGGCATACTTATCCCGGCACTCAATATTAGCAAAATAAATCCCGCAGTGGCACTGCATGATGAATAAAAAACAGTTTATACAAACAGAATAATTAACATTAAAAACTCAATACAACTATGTCAATCATAAAACTCCAAAATATAAACAAGATATATCGCACAGAAGAAATAGAAACAGTAGCACTTGAGAATGTAAACCTCGATGTAGAAAAAGGTGAATTTGTATCCGTTATGGGACCTTCTGGCTGCGGAAAATCCACTCTCCTGAATATTGTCGGACTGCTGGACTCACCAACTTCAGGCACAGTGACAATCGCAGACTGCGACACCACAAAACTTAGCGACAATGCACTGGCACAGTTCAGAAACAATACCCTGGGCTTCGTGTTTCAAAGTTTCCACCTCATCAACTCGCTAAGTGTACAGGACAATGTCATCCTCCCCCTACTCTACCGCTCAATGAGCGACAGCGAACGCCGTGAAGCGGCTAAGAAAGTGCTTGAACGCGTAGGACTTGCACATCGTGCCGGACACTATCCCTCACAGCTTTCCGGCGGACAGTGCCAGCGTGTCGCTATCGCCCGTGCCATAGTGGGAAATCCGGAGATTATCCTCGCCGACGAGCCTACCGGTAACCTTGACTCCAAGATGGGTAGTGAAATTATGGACATTCTCCACGAACTGAACGAAAAAGACGGCAGAACTATCGTTATGGTAACTCACAACGAGTCTCAAGCCAAGGAAACATCACGCATCGTGCGCTTCTTCGACGGCAGACAGGTGCAGTAAAAACTCTTTACATCATGGCACACATATTGGCAATAATATTCATGCTTCTCAGTGCTATAATGAGCATGAGGGCTATGGCAAACGACACCATTTTTCTCTCGCTTGACAAGGCTATCGAGCGAGGAAGAGTGAAAAGTGTCGCCGCTGAGTCTGCTCTGAACAATCTCCGCGCATATTACTGGGAATATCGCTCATATAAGGCATCTCTGCTGCCTGAAGTAAACATTCAGGCTACATTACCTTCTTACTCAAAGAATTATGGAGCATATCAACTTGACGACGGCTCGTTTACCTTTGTAAGAAACAATCACCTTGACATGGCTGGGACACTGTCTATCGACCAAAACATATGGCTCACCGGCGGTACGCTCTCACTAAACACTTCTCTCGACTTTTATCGCCAGTTAGGACCAAACACAGGCAACCGCTATATGTCTGTCCCTGTGGCAATTACACTTAATCAGCCTATTTTCGGAGTGAACAATGTGAAGTGGAACCGCAAAATAGAGCCACTGAGATATGAGGAGGCTAAGGCTGAATATATCGAGGCTTCGGAAAAAGTAGCAATGACTGCAATAAATTACTTTTTCAACCTGCTCAGCGACCGCGAAAGCGTATATATAGCACAGCAAAACCTTGAAAACGCACGTCACCTCTTCGAAGTAGCTGAGGCCAAGAGAAATATGGGGCAAATAAGCAAAAACGACGTGCTGCAACTAAAGCTAAACGTACTTGAAGCACAGTCTGACCTCACCGATGCAATTTCAACGATGAAAAGCGATATGTTCCGCCTGCGCACCTTTCTGGACTATGACGAAAGCGTAGTGATAGAACCGATAATCCCTGACAATCTGCCACAGGTAGACGTAACTTACGACGACGTTTTGCAAAAGGCTCTTGAGCACAACAAGTTTTCTAAAAACCTGCGTCGCCGACAACTTGAGGCTGACTACGACGTAGCAAAGGCAAAAGGAGACCTGCGACAGATAACACTATTTGCACAAGTGGGATATACAGGCACTGCGAGTGAGTTTTCTGATGCTTACAATTACCTGAAAGACAACCAGATAGTAGAAGTAGGCGTAAAAATCCCGCTTATCGACTGGGGTAAACGCCGCGGAAAAGTAAAAGTAGCTCAAAGCAACCAAAAGCTAATCCAAAACCAGCTGCGCCAGGAGGCTATAGAGTTTAATCAAGACATTTTCATTCTCGTGGAGCGATTTAACAACCAGCTATCACAGGTGGAAATAGCAATGACCGCAGACACAATCGCGCGCCGACGCTACGATACAAATGTGGAAACATTCCTGCGCGGAAAAATATCTACTCTGGACCTGAACGACTCGCGCGTTACAAAAGACAAGTCTCGACTGGAATATATCTCAAACCTCTACCGATATTGGTATTACTACTACCAAATCCGCTCACTCAGCCTCTGGGACTATGAGCGACGAAAGCCCCTCGAAGTGGATTTTGAGGAATTAATCTAAGTCATAAAATATTTTTGCACATATCGTAAAAAATGACTAAATTCGCAACATAATATGATACTGATAGTAGATGATGATGCCGGAATACGCAGCTCGCTGAAATTCCTCCTGACGCACAGCGGTAAATATGATGTGCTGACGGCAAGCAATGGCGAGGAGGCTATAGAGATTGTGAGAAAAAACAGTCTCGGGCTTATCATCACCGATATGAATTTCTCCTCTGACACTTCCGGCAGAGACGGGCTGGAATTGCTGCAAAAAATAAAAATTTTCTCTCCCCAAACACCCGTCATCCTCATCACAGCATGGAGTTCAATCCCCCTTGCAGTGACAGGCATAAAGCTTGGTGCCACAGACTTCATCTCCAAGCCTTGGGACAACCGCCTGCTGCTGGACAAGATAGATTCCATCATGAACACCGCAGGAAAGCCAAAGGAATTTGACCGCTGCGGAATAATCGGCAAAAATTCACAGTTAGAAAACATCATATCTACCCTGAAAAAAATCGCACCAACTGACGCTCCCGTCTTAATCACCGGAGAGAATGGCACTGGCAAGGAGATGATAGCACGCGCCATTCACGAAAATTCTCGCCGTCGCAGCAAGCCTTTCGTGAAAGTAAACCTTGGAGGAATTTCCCGCAACCTGTTTGAAAGCGAAATGTTCGGGCACAAAAAGGGCTCATTCACAGGTGCTGTGGCAGACAGAACAGGACGATTTGAGATGGCAGACGGCGGAACGATATTCCTCGACGAAATTGGCGAACTTGACGTGGAAAGCCAGGTGAAAATGCTGCGAGTGCTTCAGGAAAAGACGTTTGAACCGCTTGGCGACAGCCGTAGCCGCAAAGTGGACGTGAGGATTATCTGCGCCACAAACGCTCCGCTTGAGGACATGATAAAAGCCGGAACTTTTCGCGAAGACTTGTATTACCGCATAAATCTCATCACCATACACCTGCCGGCACTGCGTGAGCGCATCGACGACATTCCTATCCTCATTCGCCATTTTGCGGAAACCGCAGGACATGGCGATGTAAAATTTTCACAATCTGCCATTGACCGCCTAAGCAATTATCCTTTCCCCGGTAATATCCGCCAGCTGAAAAACATTGTGGAGCGAACATTGCTGATGTGTGACGGAAACATCGTGACAGACAGCGATATAGCATTGCCTGAAACAGAACACACTGCTACACTTGACGAGGCGGAAAAATTCAGGATTGAGGAAATTATAAAGTCTACGGGCGGAAACGTGTCGCGTGCCGCTGCAATATTGGGGCTGACACGCCAGGCTCTGTATCGCCGAATGGAAAAATATGGTATAAAATCGTAGTACCAATGCACAATGAACCTAAAACGCTTTCTCATACTGCTAATATTACTGCTGCTCTCGCTGACGGGACTGCTGTTTTTCTTCACTCTTCGCCAGGGAGCGTGGGCGTTTTATGTAGCTGAAGGTGCGCTGATAGTGTCAATCATCATCCTGCTGATTTTTTACAGTAGGATAGTGAAACCGATACGCACACTTGCGCAAGGTATGGATATGCTGAAGATGCAGGACTTCAACCATAGACTCGTAGCCGTTGGGCAAATGGAGGCAGACGCCGTGGCTGATACATTTAATGCCATAATCACACGCCTGCGAAATGAGCAAATACACACGCGAGAACAAGAGCACTTCCTGAATTTGCTGATAAACAACTCCCCCACTGCAATAATACTCCTTGATGGCGAAAGTCGCGTGAGTATTGCAAATAATGCCGCGCTCTCTCTTCTTGGCAATGACATTCTTTCCAGGAAATTAGACGAAATAGAATCACCCGCAGCAAGTGTGATGAAAAACACGCCACTGGCACAGACTGTCACACTGCCTACAGACTCCGGACAGCTGTATAAATGCACTCACCAGACATTCATGGACAGCGGCTACTCACACCACTTTTACATCGTTGAAAACGTGACAACGGAAATTTCCACCGCTCAGCGACTGGCTTACGAGAAAGTAATAAGAATGATGTCGCACGAGGTAAACAACACCATGACTGGGATAATATCCACGATGCAGATGCTGGGCGATGTGGCTCAAGAAGAAGAAAAACTGCGTGATTTCTCTGAGCCGATAGACGCTTGCGTGACCCGTAGCTCTCAGCTCAGCAAATTTATCAGCAGAATTGCGCAAGTGGTGAAAATACCGGAGCCGCAACTCGTGGCGACAGACATTTCGAGTGTGATACGAAATGCCGTGGCTTTTGTGAGCAGCGAATGCGAAAGGAGAAATATTTCTTTGACGTGTGAAATTGCGGATAAAAACGTGATGAAGGGCATTGATGCCGACATGATTCAGCAGGCTCTGGTAAACATACTGAAAAATGCGCAGGAAAGCATTGGAGAAAACGGGCATATCACCGTCTGTCTGAGTTCAGACCGTATACTCATCACCGACGACGGTGCAGGAATACCCGACGACATATCCCGTAAGCTGTTCACCCCATTTTTTACCACAAAGCGCGGCGGACAAGGCATAGGGCTGATGCTAGTGGCGGAAATCCTTACAAAACACGGATTTAGGTATGCTCTCGCCACAAACAAAGCCACACAGCTTACAACTTTTGCCATTTATTTCTAAAAATAATTGGAAATAATCAGCAAAAAAGTTTCATAATAAAAAAATTATTTATACCTTTGCAAAGAGTAAGCGCAATTCAATAGCAAAACAGCTTTGAGGATGCTGTCCTTATGCTTTCAAAGTAAAGCCATATGTTGAAGTGCTTGTTCCGGCAGTAATGCCAATGTGTTTTACAAGTTGCGCCAATAGAGGCGGTATGAGTAAAACGCTAATCAAAAATCGGCTATTAATTAGTAGCAAAAATAGTTTTTC
The DNA here is from genome assembly GCA_051871335.1 of Muribaculaceae bacterium. GTDB lineage: Bacteria > Bacteroidota > Bacteroidia > Bacteroidales > Muribaculaceae > CAJUPY01. The sequence continues at coordinate 6,546 of JBJECS010000218.1, forward strand.
ATAAGCAATAGATTTTGATTTGTAGTATATGGTCGCACTGAGAAGTGGGGCCATATATTATTATACACCTTTTAAAAAGCCGCTCTGGAAATAGATTCCGAGCGGCTTTTCAAAAAATACAAGATGGAAAATTTCTAATTAGTAGTTTTCAGCGCGAAGGTGGAAGTAAGCCTGTGGATGGTCGCATACCGGGCATTTCAGAGGAGCCTTCTTGCCAACGTGGATATGTCCGCAGTTTGAGCAAATCCATACCATGTCGCCGTCGCGTGAGAAAACGAGCTCGCCTTCTACGTTAGCGAGGAGCTTGCGGTAGCGTTCTTCGTGTTCTTTTTCAATTTTACCCACCATTTCAAAGAGAGCGGCTATGCGTGTGAAGCCTTCTTCGCGAGCATCTGCTGCAAATTTAGCATACATGTCTGTCCACTCATAGTTTTCGCCTTCTGCTGCGTCGAGAAGGTTTACTGAAGTTGTAGGCACCTCGCCTTCGTGAAGAAGTTTAAACCAGATTTTTGCGTGTTCCTTTTCATTTCCTGCAGTTTCCTCAAATAGGTTTGCTATCTGAACGAAACCTTCTTTTTTAGCCTTTGAAGCATAGTAAGTATACTTGTTGCGAGCCATTGATTCGCCTGCAAATGCCTCAAGGAGGTTTTTTTCTGTTTTTGAGCCTTTAAGTTCCATAGAGTTTTTGTTTTATTGTTAAAATTATTGTTTTTTATCGTTGCAATCAGGGCAAACGCCTTGATAGTAAATTTCAATGCTATCTACCTGGAAACCATTTCCGCACGACACTGCCGTCTCTACCATCGGCACATCAAAAATCTGTCCGCAGCAGCGACAACGGAAGTGTGCATGCTGCTTCTTAGGGAAATCGAAATGCGCGCGCTCATTTTCCAATCGTAGCTGGTTTATTGCACCTGCTTCTGAAAGTGCCTTCAGCGTATTATAGACTGTTGTGAGCGACATGGATGGGTATTCACGATGTAGCGCATCATAAATATCCTCCGCAGAGGGATGATTGTCGTGCATCATGAGATAAGACAATATGGCAATTCGCTGGTGAGACTGACGCAAACCCGCCTTTTTAAGCAGTTCAGATGCTTGATATGTCATTTTTTTGTTGTCCATATTCTTGTCTTAACTTGTAATCATTGCAAAATTACAATAATTTTTACAATTGTCAAAATTTTTTGATGAAAAAATTTACGCGTTAAAAAATTGTGTAAACGCACGGACAATATATATCATATCTTGCGCAGAGGCAGTTTCGCGTACTGAGTGCATAGCCCACTGTGCCGCGCCCATATCCACACCGCGAAGATTTATCTGTGCAGTGAGTTTATTTCCAAGCGTAGAGCCACCTGCTACGTCGCTATGATTTACGAAATACTGGTATGGCACGCCGGCGTCTTCACATATAGTGCGGAAAACGGCGGCGGAGTCGGCATCTGACATGTATTTGCAGTTTGCGTTTATCTTTATTACCGGACCTCCGCCAAGGACCGGGTGATTTGTCGGGTCTTGCTTTTCGGGATAGTTCGGATGGGTAGCATGGCCATTGTCTGCAGACACCATGAAAGACGCTGCCACAGCGCGCATATAAGTCTCATCATCACCACCGAGTGAGGAATTTATGCGCTGCAGGATGTGGGTAAGCACAGGTGAACAAGCACCTTGCTTTGTTTCTGAGCCGGTTTCCTCATTGTCGAAAATTGCCATTACGCGCGTCATGCGTGTGTCGGTTGAGTCAAGCAACGCAACCATCGCTGAATACGCCATTGAAAGGTCGTCGATGCGACCGGAAGTGAGAAACTCGTTATTTACTCCCACCAGGCACGCCGGTGTGGTATCGTATAGCGTAAGGTCAAAGTCAAGAATTTCTTTTGCTTCTACCCCGAGTTCTTTTGCCACCAAGTTCAGTATATACCCGTCTTTTTCTGCAGTATCATTGATATGCGCAATCACAGGCAACATATCTTTCTGGCGAGAGAGGGGATTTCCATCGTTTACTGAACGGTTGTAGTGGATAGCAAGGTGAGGAATAGTCAGGAGAGGACTGTCAAATTTTACAAGTCTTGTTACAGGGTGCAATGGGTCATTACTGCGGAGGATTACTCGCCCGGCGATAGAAAGTGGACGGTCAAACCAAGTGTAAAGGATTGGTCCGCCATATACTTCCGTATTCAGTTTTAGGATATTGCCATCACAAAGCATTTCGGGAGCCGGCTTTATGCGGAAGCCGGGGGAGTCGCTGTGTGCAGTGATGATTTTATACCCGTTATAAACTGGCTCTGTACCAACGATGAAGCCGAAAATTGCGGAGTCGTTTTGTGTGACATAATATTTTCCGCCTGGAGTAAGATTCCATTTGTCGCGCTGGTCCAGGTGTGTGAAACCTTCGGCTTCAAGGCGTTTTGCTATATTGCTTACTGCGAGAAAATTGCATGGTGAACCATCTAAAAAGTTCATCATGTCTGTTATTCTGCTATCTGTCTGTTTCATGGTAAATATCGTTGTGATTAATTTTATCTACTTCTAATATTTGACGGACTTGGGCGACCCATATCCTCGTCATCCTCGCCTCCGGAGGGCTCTGTTGCAGCAGGCTTTGCAGCTCCTCGCCTTGACTTTGGCGCAGGGTCAGGCTCTGCCATTAGTTTTATATATTCATCCGTGATGTTGAATACATCCTCAGGTGACGTAGGGCGCAATGTAGGATACCACTTAAACTGCGGGAGGAATAGCTGTGAACGCTTGGCGAGATATAGCGGAGTGATTACGCTTGAGGTCTGCGGCCAGCACTTCATTTTCTCAATATTATTGTTTTTGAAGTCGGCTGACAGATAGCTGCTCTCAAGCGATACTACCTTGTTATACGTTGAGTCGTTCTCCTCCGGATATGAGATTGACTGAACATTGCCGGATACGTCGAGTTTTCGCAGGTGCCCGTCATCAAAGGTGGCAAACATTTCTTTTCCTGTCAGTTGCTGATAAAATCCCGGCTCTATTTCCTCTGCCATAAAGCCAAACTC
>JBJECS010000219.1:0-1874 GCA_051871335.1 Muribaculaceae bacterium
CTGTTTGATATCTGCTGGGACAAGTACATTCTTACCTTCTGCCAGCTTCACCATTTCAACGTATGAAACCCACGCCGGAGTTGGGATTATTACCTCGTCACCGGGATTTATCGTCGAAAGAATTACGTTACACAACGCCTGCTTTGCTCCGCCGGATACTACTATCTGTTCTGGCGCAAAATCAAGTCCGTTCTCGCGGCGCAGCTTCTCTGCCACTGCCTTCCGTAGACTCATATAGCCCGGAACCGGCGTATAAAACGTGAAATTCTCATCCACGGCGCGCTTCGCCGCTTCCTTTATATGCTCCGGTGTGTGGAAATCCGGCTCTCCTACCGAAAGGTTTATCACGTCTATTCCTTGAGCCTTTAGCTCACTGCTCTTCTGAGACATTGCCAGTGTCTGAGACTGAGATAGCGACTGTATACGCTGTGAAATTTCTATCATATCAAGTCTTTTTTGGATTACTCTTGCAAATGTAGCAATTATTTCTCACTACAGCAAACTTTATAACATTTTCTCTTGTAACAAAAATGGAATTACGCCTATATACTCTATCCCCGATTCATCTTTCCATCTTCGCTCATTACCTCCAAGAACTACAATTTTCCTGAAAAAATCATTGCTGTGTAGTAGCGAAAATGTTTCCTGACGTTTCTTCTCCTCTGTGTCTATATTCAGCGCTGACTGGATATAGACCTTGTCATTCCCCGTATTAACCACAAAGTCTATTTCATATTGCCTTTGCGTACGCTTCCCATCTGAGCTTACACCCACTTCCACCACTCCTACATCCACCGAATAGCCACGAATGATAAGCTCACTATATATCAGATTTTCCATCAGGTGACTACGCTCCTGCTGCCTGAAGTTCAGGCGTGCATTTCGTAGACCCAGGTCTGTTGCGTAATATTTCTGTATCGATGAAAAATATTTCCGACCCTTTACGTCATAGCGTTTCGCTCCATTTATCAGATATGAATCTTCAAGGATTTCCAGATAACGCTTTATAGTTGAGTCTGACACTCGCTGACCCAGAACGGAACAGGTCGTGGATGCAAGTTTATGAGGGTTTGTCAGGCTTCCTACAGATGAATATAGCGTGTCCGTTAGAGCATCAAGGATTACGTCATTCTTTAGATTGTTGCGCTCCATTATGTCTTTCATGTACACATTGCTATGCAGTCCGGAGAGATACATACGCTTTTCTGACTCGCCTTTCTCAAACACTGCTGTGGGCATGCCTCCATGCGTTAAATATTCCTCAAGGGCATCGCTCTTGTCCATCCCCGTATAATCATAAAACTCACGGAAACACAGAGGGTATACTTTTATCTCACTCCCACGGTCTCGAAAATGGCTCACTATGTCGCTGCTCAACATTCTTGAGTTCGACCCCGTTACATATACATCTACATTCTCCAGCTTCATCATTGAACTCAATACGTCGTAAAACGTGATATACAGCAAATCCCTGTCCTCCTCAGCCACCTTACTCTCGTCAACTCCTTCATTCTTTACCTTATACGAACGCTGGATTTCATCTATAAAAACATAATATCTTCTGTTATGGTCACAAGCCCTGCTCTTTACATAATCAAGTAATACCAGTGGATTTCGGAATCTGGCATCTTCTGCGCTTTCAAGGTCTATTTCTATAAAACTGTCCATAGACACACCGCGATTTATCAATTCGTTTTTATACAGCCTTCGCAGAAGAAACGACTTGCCACTACGTCTGAGACCGGTTATGATTTTTACCTTGCCGTTCCAGCTTTTTGAAAATAGCCGTTCTACGTATTCATCTCTCTTTATTTCCATAATTCCAATTCTTACTTTAAATTTAGTCACATTTGCAACTATTTTTATACTGCAAA